>JAUNGH010000102.1 GCA_030524605.1 Oscillospiraceae bacterium
GAAAAAGCCCTGAGGCGATGAGAAAAGCCTTGGGGCTTTTCTCATACGCCGGACGTGCTTTTTCTTCGCTTTCGGCCGCGACCCGCTGTGCTGGGCTTGCGTCCGAGTGACGGGGCCACATTCAAGATAGTGTTTTTTTATTGCATTGGTACAGCTCAGAAAAAGCCCTGAGGCGATGAGAAAAGCCTTGGGGCTTTTCTCATACGCCGGACGGGCGTTTTCCTTGCTTCCAACCGCGATCCGCTCCGCTGGGTTCGCAGTTGGGGGCGAAGTGGCGAAAAATAGCAGGCTTATCGCCTTGATACAAAAAACCAGCCGCCCCACGGGCGGCTGGCTTGGCTTTTCGGACTTTTTCGGCTCACAGACTGCGGATCTGGTTTTGGATCAGGGTACCGACGGTGTCCGCGAACTGGTCCAGGGAGCGGATGCGGGCGAAATCCCTGCCGTAAATGGTGTGGGCGGCGGGGACATCCCCGTCGTCGCCGGTGAACACGCAGATGACGGAGACCTCCCGGTGCAGCAGGGCGCGGACCTCGTGGGCGGTGTTCTCAATGCCGTTTTGGGCGGTGTAGTCCACAAGCGTATCGCCCTGCACCAGCTTCACCACGTCGTTGGGCTTGGCGTCGGACAGCAGGATGACGATACGGTGCTCGCAGGGGGAGTCATCCAGCCCGCGGCCCAGGGCCCGGAGAGCCAGGCCGTCCCGGTTGCAGCCGGTGGTGAAGTAGTGGAAGATGCGCCCGTTCCTGTCCGTCTCGTTGTAGTCCCGGTAGCGGGTCAGGATCGTATACCCGCTGAGGGAGCAGAAGGAGGAGACCCGCACCGGGATGCCGCAGCGGGTCAGGCTCTCGGCGATCATATAGCCCTGGGCGGCCACCTCCGCCTGGCGGTCCGTCTGGGAGGTGGAGCCGTCCAGCAGCAGATCCACGCTGATGTCGCCGGGGTCCGTCCGCAGGACCCGGGTGAATACCTTGTCGTCGTCCAGGTACAGCCCCCGCCAGATGCGGCCCGCGTCCAGCTGGCCGGAGGCGGAGCGCACCACCATGGGCTGGAGATAGGCCAGCATGGCGTTGCGGATGCGGGCGGTGAGACGGAGGATGCTGTTCCGGTGGCGGACGGCGTCGGCTTCGTAGGCCGCCCGGTTCTGCTCCATCTGCTTCAGTGCCGTTTTGCGCTGGGCGCCGGCGTAGCCCCTGATATGTGGGTCCAGGGTGTCGTCGCCCCGGGCGTAATAGAGGTGGCAGCCCTTGTGCTCGTCCACACACAGGGCCTGCTCCAGCTCCTGAAGCTGCTGGGCGCCGAACAGGGGCGGGCCGAAGACGTTTTGAACATAGGTCCGCAGAGCGGCCTCGCTCTGGGCCGCGGTCAGGTCGGTCAGCAGCCGCTGGGGAGGGGAGACCTCCCGGCCGCCGCCCTGGCCGGATACGGTGTGCTCGCCGTAGCCGTAGCTGAAGCCCCGGACGGGGGGCAGCTCCGCGCTGCCCTTCCGGTGCCGGCCGAGGAGGAAGCGGTGCTTCTTCTCCCTGGCCTCGGCGGCCTGGGTCTCGCCGGGGATGAAGCCGAAGCAGGCCCGCAGGGTGTCCAGGATACGCTCCGCCAGGGCGGGGCCGTCCAGGTCTCCGGGCAGCTCCAGGGCGTCCAGCAGCTTCCGCTCCCAGGGGCGCAGGCTGGGATCCTCCCCCAGGGCGCGGCGGAAGTGGGCGTTCTCCACGATGTTCAGCGTCTGGTCGCTGGCGTGGCCCAGGGCCAGGACCCGTTTGGCGTAGCTCCGCCGCAGGGACGGCAGGGCGGGGCGGCGGGGGGACTCCCGGAGGAACACGGCGTTTTCCAGCGCCAGCCAGGCCAGCTCCTCGTAAAGAACCTGATCCTTGCAGCCCTGGAAGCTCTCCAGCAGGGCGTCCACGGTCTGCTGGCCGTAGTTCTTCCGGACGGCGCCGATGATGCTGTTCCAGTACAGGTCCGCCCGGCCCTCTCCGTCATAAGCCTTGAAGTCCGGCTCGAAGCTGTAGTCTCCGGCGGCGTTCCAGATCAGGTTCCGCGCCCGGCGCTTTTCACTGTCCAGAATTTCGATCAGGTCCATCAGGCGAACACATCCTCAAAGCGGATCTCGTCGGGCAGGCGGGTGCGGATGACATCCGTCACCAGCTGGCGCTCAAAGCTGTCGAAGGACTTGTTGACAAGGCCCAGTTCCAGCGCCCGGTTGCCCTCCAGGCCTGCGTGCATCAAGCGCACGGCGGCCAGCAGGCCCCGGAGATCCAGGGGCTTGGTGCTGAGTTCGCCGCCGTCGCACTTGCGCTGGATGTCCTGGAACAGTCCGGCGAACTGGTCGGCGTAGGCGGGGCGCAGGTCTGAAAACTCCCGGGTCAGCAGCTTCACCAGGCCCTCGGCGGAGATGGCGGGCATGTCGATGACGACGAAGCGGGAGGCCAGGGCCTCGTTCAGCTCCCGGGTGCCGGCGTAGCCGTAGTTCATGGTGGCGATGAAGCGGGTGGCGTCGTGGAGCGTAATGCGGTTGTAGCCGGGCATGTCGATGCTGCGGCGGAAGTCCAGCGTGGCGTGGAGCACCGCCAGGGACTCGTTTTTCGCCATGTTGATCTCATCCAGGACGCCGAAGCCGCCCTCCTCGGCGCAGCGGTAGATGGGGCCCTTCCGCAGGGAGACGGCGCCGTCGGCAAAGGTGTCGGTGCCAAGCAATGTGGCGGCGTCGGTGTTGATGTAAAAGGACACGTCCCAGCTGGGGCGGGCGAAGACGGCGGCCAGGTTCTCCGCCAGCACGTTTTTGCCGGTGGCCTTGGGGCCCACCAGCAGCAGGTTTTCGCCGCAGAGGAGGGCGGTGGCGGCCTCCTCCCAGATGTCCTTGCCGTAATAGAGGTACCGGGGGTCGGGGATACGGCGGCGCAGGGAATCGTCCGCCGGGAATTTGGCCCGGAAAGCCTCGATCTCTTTGATGATCCGGGGGCTGACGCCCTCGTTGCGCAGGAAGTCCAGCATATGATCTCCTCCATTTCTGTTAGCTCCATCATACCACCTTTCCGGGAAATGGCAAGCGCCCGAAGAATTTTCTCCGGGCGCTTGGGGCGTTAAGATGCGTTAAGGTTTCAGGACTCGTTGACCAGGGGGAAGGTGACGCGCCAGCGGCCCTCGGTGCGGGTGGAGGCGGTGTAAAAATCGCCATGGAGGGTGTACTTGGACAACTCGGCGGGGGAGACGTCAAAGAGGAAGTCCGTGTAGTCCAACCGCCCGTCTGTCTCCGTTTCGGCGTCGTTGTGGAAGCCGATGGAGCAGCGGGGCTCCACCCGGTTCCCGCCGGCGTCCTCCAGCCACAGCCAGCCGTGGTTGTCCAGCCGCGCGGCGTTGCCCCGGCAGAGCTGGATGTGGAGCAGGCCGTCCGCCCAGCCCGCGGCGGTGACGGACAGGCCGGGGACAGGCTCCGCCAGCGCTTCGCCGGGCAGCAGGATGGGGGCGGTTTGGTACAGGGCTTCGTCCTCCTCCGCCGAATAGCTGCCGCCGGTGCGGCAGAAAGCGCCGTCAGTCTTTTCGCTGGGATAGCTCCAGGAAGGGGCGGTCTCAGCCTCCCGGGCGTAGTCCGCCAGACGCAAATCCACGGCTAGGTCTTCGACCTCCTCCCTGCCGGAGAGAAAGCGTCTGACGGAGAAGGTCATCTTCCCGCCCGTCGGGATGGGGGAGCCGTCCATGGTCTCCGTGGTGCAGAGGAAGGTGGCGGTATGGGTAGCTTCATCATACCCCACCCGCTCACAGTGGCCGATCTGGTCAAAGGGGAGGTGGAAATCATAGCTGTCGAACAGGTCGGTTGTCCCGTCCACCGTGTCCCCGGTGAGGGTGATGTACGCCTGGGCGGCGCTGCCCTCCACGCGGACGGCGGCCACCTCCATAATGACGCCGTTATCCGTGCAGGACCTTTGCACCGGCTGGAAGAACTGGGCGGCGGCGGGGGCGATCAGATACAGCGCCTGGTAGCCCAGCTCCGTCTGAGCAGCCAGAGCGGGGGTGGCGGCGCACAGGGCCGCCGCCGCGGCAATGGCCGCGATCCGGCGCAGGGGAAAGCGGCGGCGTTTGGCTTTGGCAAGGGTTTGTTCGATCAGGGCGGGGGAGGGGACGACGGCGTCGTTCATTTTGCGGTAGGTCTCGGAAAACATCAAAATTCCTCCTTCAGCAATTCCTTGAGCTTTTGGCGGGCGCGGGTCAGCTGCGCCCGGACGGTGGAGGGGGAGCGGCCCAGGATTTGGGCGATCTCCTCCGTCCGGTAGCCCTCGTAGTAGTAGAGATGGACAACGGCCCGGTACTTGCCGGGCAGCTGCGCCATGGCGCTGTCCACCGCTGATTCCGCCGGGTCTGTGCAGGCGTAGACGTCCTCCAGGGGCACCGCCCGCTGCCGCCAGGGGGAGGCACGGAGGCTTTTGGCACAATTGGCGGTGACCTTCAGCAGCCACGCCTTCCGGTGCTCCTCCGACGCAAAGGCCGGGGCGGCGCGGTGGTAGCGGAGAAAGACCTCCTGAAAGACGTCGTCGGCATCGTGGCGGGAGCGCAGCATGGCGCAGGCCAGACGGTAGACCATGGGGCCGTACCGGCTGACCGCGTCCGCGGTGTCTGTTTGGAGCATGTGATCACATCCTTCTATACGGGATACTTTGGAAGAGGCGAAATTGCTGCAAGGAGGGAGAAAAAATTTCGCTCGGGCGGGGATGTTGCGTTTGGTTGCGGCATTGCCAAGCCTGCGCGGTGGACTTTTGCGGCGGGCTTTGTTATGATGGATGCAGACAAGGAGGCGGTTTTATGACCTTTTCGGAAAAGCTGGCGCGCCTGCGGAAGCGGGAGGGACTGAGCCAGGAGGCGCTGGCATCGTACCTGGGGGTCTCCCGGCAGGCGGTCTCCCGCTGGGAGCAGGGCACGGCCATGCCGGACGCCCCCAATCTGGTGAAGCTGCGGCAGCGGTTCCAGGTGTCTCTGGACTGGCTGCTGGAGGACGGTCGGGGCTGGGAGGAGCAGGGGGGCGGGACAGCTGCCGAAAAACACGGGCTGACTGTCAGACAGCGCGGCATTATTCAAAAGGCCGGCGAGATCCTGTGCTGGGCGGGGGCCATTATTCTGGTGATCATCAGGTTTCTTGCCTCCAACTTTCCCTGTTCATTCGTGGATCTTGATGGGCGGCAGTTTGACGGCTTTCTTGGTTATATCAAATGTCATGACGCGGAGTGGCTGCTGGCCGCGTGTCTGGTCATGCTGCTGGCCGGGGCGGCGATCCTGCTGTGGCCCAAGCTGCGGCGGTGGTGGGAAAAGTGAAAGCCCCAGCCAGAGGGGGACTGTGTCAGATCAATAAAGACGGAGACCGGGTGGCCGGTCTCCGTCTTTGTTGGGCGCGAGGGAGGCGCGCGGAGTGAGTGTTACCCCAGCAGATAGCTGTACTTGGTCAGCACGGTGAGGATGAACACCTCGATATCGGCGGGCAGGCCGTTGGCGCTGTCCAGGTCGGCCTCGAAGACCTTTCCGTCCAGCCGCACCAGAACCTTCCTGCCGCCCAGGGGCAGGAAGCCCTGGTTCTTCACGCTCTCGTCAAAGCCCTCCTTCGTCATAAAGAGGGTGAACTTGTCGCGGTAGGGGGCGGAGTCGTAGGGGCAGAAGATGGCGCAGTTGCCGCACTCGTTGCACATCCGGTCCACATGGAGGATCTGGTGCCGCCCGTCGGGCAGCTCGATGGCCACATTGGCCCGGTTGGGGCACACGTCGGCGCAGACCTGGCACACCACGTTGCAGGTAAGGCATCGGTCGCCCTCGCACTTGGCGGACTCGCACAGGATGCCCTTCTTGGCGATGGCCTCGGCCCGGGTGGCCTTGGCGTGGGAGGGGATGGCGAACTTGTGCGCCTCACCGATGACGGCGTTGGCAAAGCCCTGGGCGTCGGCGATGCCCTCCACCACGGTGGCGGGGCCCCGCATGGCGTCGCCGCCGGCGTAGACGCCCTCGATATTGGTCTTGAAATCGGGGATGCCCTTGGCGTCCACTTCGATGCCGTTGGAAGTGAACAGCTCGCTCTCCACCTTCTCGCCCACGGCGGAGATCACGGTGTCGCAGGGGATCTCCACGAACTCGCCGGTGGGCTCGGGCTTGCGGCGGCCCTTTTCGTCGGGCTCGCCCAGCTTCATCTTCTCACACCGCAGCACGCCGTCCTTCTGCTCCACAGGGGCCACCAGTTCCAGGAACCGCACGCCGTCGGCAATGGCCAGCTCCAGCTCCTCGGCGTCGGCGGGCATGTACTTCTTGGTGCGGCGGTAGACCAGGGTGGAGGACTTCGCGCCGGAGCGCAGGGCCGCACGGGCGGCGTCCATGGCGGTGTTGCCGCCGCCCACCACGGCCACATGGCCCAGGGAGACCTCCTTCCCGGCCTTCAGATCCTTCAGCCAGCCGATGACGGGCACCACGTTGCCGGGGATGTCCAGCCTGCCGGCCTTCCAGGCGCCCACGGCGAAGAAGATGTGGGTGTAGCCCTGGGCCTTCAGCTCCGCCACGGAGGGGGCGGGGGTGTTCAGCTTGACTTCCACGCCCATCTTCTCCATCAGGGCCACGTCCTTGTCGATGGCCGCGTCAGAGATGCGGAAGGCGGGGATGACCTGCCGGACGATGCCGCCCAGCTTGTCGGCCTTTTCAAAGACGGTGACGGGGATGCCGGCCCGGCCCACAAAGTAGGCGGCGGACATGCCGGTGGGGCCGCCGCCGATGACGGCCACCTTGCGGCCGTCGGCCACGGGGACAGGCTTCTTCACCTTCGCCATATAGGCGTCGTAACCCTTTTCGGCGGCCACCAGCTTGGTGGCCCGGATCTGGACGGACTCGTCGTAGTAGTTCCGGGTACACTTGGTCTGGCAGCGGTGGGCGCAGATGGTGCCGGTGATGAAGGGCAGGGGGTTCTTCTCGGTGATCAGCCGCAGGGCGGAGGCATACTGGCCCTTGCGGCACAGCTCGATATACTCGGGGATATCCTGCTGGATGGGGCAGCCGCCCTTGCAGGGGGCGGTGAAGCAGTCCACCAGGGGGACCTTCTCATACAGCTTCCGGCGGGGCAGGGGCTTGATGTCCTTGACATGGTACTTGTCGCTGCGGGCGGCCAGGGCCAGGGCCTCGATGCCCTCCACGTCCACAACCGTAAAGGGCTTGAAGTCCAGGGCGTCCAGCTTGTCACCGATCTGGACGAAGCGCTGGTAGCCGCCGGGCTTCAGCTCGGTGGTGGCCATGGTGATGGGCCAGATGCCAAGAGAAAACAGCTTGTCGATGTTGAAGGCATCGGCGCCGCCGGCATAGGAGATGCGCATCCGGCCGCCGAACTCCCGGGACAGCCGGGCCGCCATGGTGGTGGTCAGCGGGAACAGGGACTTGCCCGCCATGTACATCTCGCCGCTGGGCAGCTCATTCTGCTTCACGTCCACAGGGAAGGTGTTGCTGAGCTTCAGGCCAAACTCCACGCCGTTGGCGTCGGCCAGGGCCTGGAGGCGGTGGAACATGGGCACCGCGTCCTCGTACTGCAGGTCCTCCTTGAAGTGGTGGTCGTCGAAGGCGATATAGTCGTAGCCCATGCCGTCCAGGATGGAGCGGGCGGTCTCATAGCCCAGGAGGGTGGGGTTGCACTTGACGAAGGTGTGGAAGTGCTTCTGCTCGATGAGGTAGCTGGCGATGCGCTCGATCTCGTCCGGCGGGCAGCCGTGGAGAGTGGACACGGTCACGCTGCCGGAGACCCGGGGTGTGATGGTGTCGATGAAATCGCTCTCAGCCGGGAAGAACTCCTTCAAGACTTTGATGCACTCCCGGAAGATGGGGGTGGCGGAGGCGTCCGCCATCTCGGTCAGGAATTTGTCCACCTTGGGACCCTGGATGCCCGCCAGGTCATAGCCCACGGACATGTTGAAGACGAAACCGTCGGGGTCGCCCAACTGAAAGACCTTGGCCATCAGCTTCAGGGCGCACCAAGCCTTGACATACTCTTCAAAAGCCTGGGGGACGTACAGTTCGGTGGACCACTCGCAGTTATAGCACTCGTCCTCCGCCAGGATGCAGGGGCGGTTGACGCAGGCGGACAGCTCCGCGCCGTCCATCTTCTGGACGGTCTTCAGCTCAAAGAACCGGGCGCCGCCGAAGTAACCGGCGATGATGTTCTGAGCCAGCTGGGTGTTGGGGCCCGCGGCGGGGCCGAAGGGGGTCTCGATGGTCTCGCCGAAGATGGGCAGTTTCTTGACGCCCGCCTTGTAGGGCTTGTGGACGCCGAAGACGGAGCCCTCCTTCTGGTACTCGGTGGTGATCCAGGTCATCAATTCCCGGAAGGGAATGGGGGTCATCAGTTCAGACATGTTTTTTCCTCCTCAAATCCTCTGGGATGCCGTCATCCCTTTTGGTGGCTGCTGAAATAGGCCCGCAGCACGGCCAGGCTTTCCTCCCGCAGGACGCCTGCGGTCACGTTTGGACGGTTGGGGGAGTGGCGGAATACCATGG
>JAUNGH010000103.1 GCA_030524605.1 Oscillospiraceae bacterium
TTTGCCATCACGTTTTGAGCCCGAACCGTGGGCCCCGGGGGGGTTTGCTGGCACCCCGCCTTGGAAAACGGCGCAGTCTGCGGCTGCTATAAGATCCAGCGAGCGCAAAGCGCAAGCCGCCGCGCAGACGGCATGGAAAAAACGGCACTCACAGCCTGGCCCCCACATAGGATAGTGCGGGGCGAGGACGCCGGAATTTTGCCTTCCCGGCAGCGTATAAATTCCGAAACTGCGTGGGAGAATGAAAGTGGCCTCACCGAAGAGTGCTTCGGTGACGGGTACTTCTTTCGGCGGAGTGTGAACTTTGTGGATACGAGTGTCAAGCGCGGCGATATTTACTATGCCGATCTCTCCCCGGTGGTGGGCAGCGAGCAGGGCGGCGTCCGGCCCGTTCTGATCATCCAGAACGACACCGGAAACCGTTACAGCCCCACCGTGATCGCGGCAGCCATCACCTCTCAGACGGGCAAGGCCCGGCTGCCGACACATATTGACCTTCCCGTGGAACAAAGCTGCGGCCTGAGCCGGGATTCCGTGGTCCTGCTGGAGCAGGTGCGGACCCTGGACAAAAAGCGGCTGCGGGAGCGGATGGGCCATGTGGAGGAATCTGTGATGACGAAAGTCGACACGGCCATCGCGGTGAGCTTTGGGCTGCCACACGACCAATTGGTATGACAGCGGTCCTCCCGGAAAGAGCGGAGTTTCTTTCCGGGAGGACGGATTCCACGGACACAAAGGATAACGGAGGTACATATCCCTATGAAAAAGAACAGATGGTTTTTGCGGATGCTTGTGCTGCTGGCGCTCAGCGGCGCGCTGAACATGACGGTGTCCTTTGCGGCGGAGGCCGGCTCCTCCGGCGACCCGCTGGTGACGCTGAGCTATTTGAACGACACGTTCCTGAACACCGTCCTCCAAAAGGTGGACCAGAAGATCGCCGCCCGGAACAGCCAGATCGCCCAGCAGCTTGGCGGACAGGGCGGGACAGGCTCCGCCGCCACCTTTACCGTCGTGACCCTCTCCAGCGGACAGACCCTGACCGGGGACATCGGCTGCGAGGTGATGCTGCGGGTCGGCTCGGCCTCCTGCGTGTCGCCCTCCTCCCCCGGCCTGATCGACGAGACCACCGCCGGGACGCTGAACAACGGCGGCGCGCTGGTGCAGAACCACCTGTATATGATGACCATTGAGGGCCGCGGCGTCAAGGCCGCTGCCGCCACCACGAAGCTGCTGGTGCGGGGGACCTATACCATCGCCTGACCGCCGGCCTGCATCATCAAGCCCGCCTGTGCATAGACTTGCACAGGCGGTTTTTTTGATAAGGGGGCAGAGGGCTATGGACAAGTTTCCGCTGTTGTGGGACGGCAGGCCGGTGGGAGAGCTGACGGCGGAGCGGGAGGCGCTGTACACCTGGTTCACTGTCCGCTGCAGCCTGCCGGAAGACGGCCTCTGGTGCGCCTGGGCTGTGGGGGACCTGGGGGAGCTGCGCCTGGGGGTGCTGGAGCCGGAGGGGGCGCGAGCCGCTATCCGCCGCCGCTTCTCCCAGCGGATGACGGCGCCGCTGGGACGGCTGCTGCGGGGCGAGCTGCGTCCCGCCCAGGCGAAGCCCGCCCCGCCGGACTGGGAACAGGCGCCGGAGCCGGACCGCCTGTTCCGCGCGCCATGGCTGCGCCAGCGGCTGCGGGACGTCCGGGGCGTCCTGACCCGGACGGAGGGCGGGTGCCGGTACATTGCCCTGCCGTATGACAAGGGGAAATGCTTTCCGCTGACGACGTTGTTTTGCTTTGCGCGGATCCAGGATATCAGCGGAGGTGCATATGCGGTGTACGCCTTTGACGCCCAGGAATCCCCCGTGTTCCGGTGAGGCCGGAGGAGCCGCGTGACCGTCAGGCAGACGGCCACGCAGGAGAACAGGATGGCCCCATATCGGACGGCCGGAGGTCCTTCCTGTTCTCCGGCGCTCCCGCCAGCCGCTGGACGTACTGCGCCATGCTCTCCTTTTCCGCCCGGGCGTCCTGCTGCCGCCGCAGGGCCGCCTGCTGATAGCGGACATGCTTCTGCCGCCATTTCTCCGTGTCCCGCTGGATGTTCTGCGCCATGAAGCAGAAGGCCATCCTGGTTTCTGTGGACATGGCGGGGTGCATGCTCAAAACGGCGCTCTGCTCTGTGGGCCGCTCCGCCTCCGCCTGGGCGTACTCGCACAGCGCGGAGAACAGCTCCCCTCTCTGCTCCGGCGGCAGGCCGGAGACGACGGGGTACGCGTCAAAATAGATCAAAAAGCTTTTCTTTGTCTCTGCCAATGAAATCCCCTCCTGTATACACCAGGGCGTCTCCGGCCGATTTGCACGGAGACAGGCAACACCGGCAGAATTTTGCAGAATTTTTCAGCTACAGCAAATGTTACAGTAACGGTAAAAGTAAATGTGACAGTTAATGCTATGGTCAACGGAAAAGCAGCGGCGCTGTTTGCACAAAAGAAAACTTTTGTTTAATTTTTGGAGAACGAAAAAAGGGAGCGGCAAAGGCCGCTCCCCCTATACGTTTTGTAATCAGTCGTTGTCCCAGTTGTGCCACACGTTCTGCACATCGTCGCTGTCCTCCAGCATGTCGATGAGCTTCTCCATGTTCTTCACGTCGCCCTCGGCGCTCAGGGTGATGTAGTTCTGGGGCACCATCTCGATCTCCGCGCTGACGAAGCTGTACCCCTTCCCCTCCAGGGCCTTCACCACGTCGTTGAAGGCGTCGGGGTCGGTGGTGATCTGGAGCGCCGGGCCGTCGGCCTCGAAGTCCTCCGCGCCGGCGTCCAGGGCGTCCATCATGACGGTGTCCTCGTCCAGCTCGCCCTCCTCGTTGTCGATGACGATGACGCCCTTCTTGTCAAAGGACCAGCTGACGCAGCCCTGGGCGCCCAGGTTGCCGTTGCACTTGTCAAAGGCGTGGCGCACCTCGGGGGCGGTGCGCTGGCGGTTGTCGGTCAGGGCCTCCACGATGACGGCCACGCCGCCGGGGCCGTAGCCCTCATAGGTGACGGCCTCGAAGTTCTCGGTGCTGCCGGCGCCCAGGGCCTTGTCGATGGTGCGCTTGATGTTCTCGTTGGGCATGTTCACGGCCTTGGCCTTGGCGATGACGGTGGCCAGGCGGGAGTTGTTGTTGGGGTCGCCGGAGCCGCCGCCCTCTTTCACGGCCACGATGATCTCCTTGGCGATCTTGGTGAAGGCGGCGGAGCGCTTGGCGTCCTGCGCGCCCTTGGTCTTTTGAATATTATGCCACTTGGAATGTCCGGACATATTGGTTTACTCTCCTTTGATGTATTGGATGACCTCGCGGTGCGAGGCGGATTTGGAAACGGCCAGCTCGGGGAACCGGGCCGTCAGATACGAGACGAGCTTGGCGCAGACCGGGTCTTCCGTTGGGAAATGGCCCGCGTCGATGAGGTTGATGCCCTTCCCCTTCGCGTCTAGGAAGGTGTGGTAGGCAAGGTCGGAGGTGACGAAGGTGTCGCATCCGGCGTCGATGGCGAAGCGCTCGTAGTCCTCGCAGGCGCCGCCGCCCACCGCCACCCGGCGGACGGGCTTTCCGGCGCCGGCAAAGCGGATACCGTTGCAGCCTAAAGACTTGCAGACAAAGGCGGCGAAGTCCTGTAAAGGCATGGGGCTTTCCAGCGTTCCCATGCGGCACAGGCCCTCCGGATCCCCCAGAGGCCCAGGGTCGATCAGCCGCAGCATCTCCGCCAGGCAATCGTTGACTCCCCCTTTGGCAACGTCCAGATTGGTATGCATACAGACGGCGGCGACGCCGTTTGTCAGCAGCTTCAGCAGCAGATGGCCCTGGGGCGTGTCGCTCCGCACGGTCTGCACCGGCAGCCATTTGCAGTTCATCACCGGGTGGTGGCTGACGATCAGCCCGCACCCGGCGGCGATGGCCTCGTCGGCCACGTCCTCCGTGATGTCCAGGGCCACCAGGACGCGGGAGACCTCCCCCTCCGGATTCCCCAGAAGCTGGCCCACGTTGTCCCAGGCCATGGCGCCCTCCCGCGGCGCCAGGTCAAACAGGCTCTGTTCAATTTCCCGGACAGTTGGCATGACGCCACTCCTCTCTCATGGACAGCAGCGCGGTGAGGATGTCCCGCAGCGCGTCCGCTTTTTCCCGGTCCGCTGTGGCTGACGAGCGGTTCAGCCCCGCCACGGCCCCCTGCAGCCGGATGATCTTTTCGATGATGTACCGCTCCCCCAGCGGGTCGTGGAGCAGCTTTGCCCCGCCGTGGAGCTGGCCCAGGGTCAACTCCATCTCCCCCGCTTCGGCCTCCAGCACCGGGTAGATGGTGCCCCGGTCCAGGACCAGGGCCTCCCGGGTGATGGCGTAGCCGCGGTCCATCAGGAAGCGGCGCAGATCCTCCGCCCGGCTCTGGGGCTGGAGCAGCAGGGTGTGATGCCCGTCCGCCGTCCAGGGCGCGTCGGCCAGGATGGCGGCGATGTTCTCGCCCCCCATGCCGGCGATGACGATGGTGTCCGCCTCGTCTGGGCGAATGAAGGCCAGGCCGTCCCCCAGGCGGAAGTCGATGCCCGCCGCGCCGTAGGTCCGGCCGGTCTCCCTTGCCCGCGCCAGGGGGCCTTTGCGCAGGTCGCTGGCAATGGCAGAGGCCACGCGCCCATGAAGCGTCAGCCACACAGGCAGATAGGCGTGGTCCGTGCCAACATCAGCGAGCTTCGCGCCGGGGCGGACCCAGGAGGCGATCAGGGCGAGACGCGGGGGGAGTTCCAAGTGTTTTGGCATGATAACACCCTTTTCAAATCAGAGATCAGAGATAAAAGATATCTTTTATCTCTTATCCTTGATCTTTTATCCGTTATCCGTTGTAAAGCCCGCGGAAGGACGCATGCGGTCTCCCGCATGCGTCCCGCACAGCCGTTTGTCACTGGGGCTTGTTGGCCTCCTCGTTCACCAGGGCCAGCAGCTTTTCCACGTCCACGCCGTGGACCATGCAGGCCTCCTCCACGGTCTCGCCGCGGGAGGAGGGGCAGCCCAGGCAGTGCATGCCGATGGACAGGAAGATGGGCGCAGTCTGAGGGGCAATGTCCAGAATATCACCGATGATGGTGTCTTTCGTAATCTCGATCATGGGAAGGTTCCTCCAAACTTAAAATTATCGAAGGTATTATACTCTATTATCTGCGCAAGTTCAATAGAAAATCCGAGAAAAGTGTGGAATTTGTGCGGGGGCGGACGCAAAAAACGGCGCCCGCTTTCACGGACGCCGTTTCCCTGCAAGAAACAAAACGGTGTAAACTGTTTGTTATCTCTGCTGCTCGCGCATCTTGGCGAAGCACTCGCTGCAGTAGACGGGGCGGTCGGACTTGGGCTCGAAGGGAACCTTGGCCTCGCCGCCGCAGGCAGCGCAGACAGCGGTGAAGTACTCCCGAGGGCCGCGGGCGGCGTTCTTGCGGGCGTCGCGGCAGGCCTTGCAGCGCTGAGGCTCATTCTGGAAGCCGCGCTCAGCATAGAACTCCTGCTCGCCGGCGGTGAACACGAACTCCTGGCCGCACTCTTTGCACACTAAAGTCTTGTCTTCGTACATGATTTTACCCTCTCTTTGAAAAGAAAAATTATATTGCGTTCAGCTTCCGCTGAGATCGCCGGAAAGTAATTGCTGCGCTACCTTGCGCCGGATGCGCTGCACAGCGTTGTCCACGGACTTTGGGGGCTTGCCTACCGTCTCGGCAATTTCCCTGCAAGAAAGACCGTCTAAATAGTACCCCAAAATCTTCGCTTCAAATTCGGACAACTGTTTCCGGACACCGGATAAGAGGGCTGCCGTGTGCTCCCTGTCGATCAGGAAATCTTCGGGATTACGCTGCGCCAAGTTATTGGTACCAGAGGTGTAGGAATTACTGTCAAATTCGGGAGTATCCAGAGAGACCGACTGATTGAGCGCCTTGTGCTTATCCCGCGCTGCGGCGCGGAGAACGGAATACAGCCGGCTGCGTATACAGATTTCTGCGAAGGTCCGGAAGGACGCCTCCTTGGAAGCATCATATTCACGGACCGCCTTGATGAGACCCACCATCCCCTCCTGGGTCAGGTCCTCGCTGTCGCCGCCTGCCAGAAAGAAGGGCCGGGCACAGGTGCGGACGAAGCGGTTGTACCGCGTGACCAGGGTTTCCTCCGCCAAGCGGTCCCCGGCCACCGCGCGGACGCAGAGCGTCTCGTCAGACAGCTGTTCCAGGGGGATCGGTAAATTCTCATTACATATGCACATATCGTATTATACCCGTTCAAATATGGAAATGTCAAGCAAATTATCAAATTTGCGGGCGCTTCACCCGAAAAATTTAGTGATTTTATAGAAATCACCGGGCGGAAACGCTATTTGGGCCGCCCTGTGCCGCAGGCGCGGCCCCGGCGCGCGGTTTCCAAGCCCTCACGCTCACAGCGTCAGCTGCTCCATGGCGTCCTCCGGCGCGGCGCCGCCGGGGATGGGCCGGTGGAGGTGCTGGTACGCCTTCTGGGTCACGCAGCGGCCCCGGGGCGTCCGGGTCAGAAAGCCCAGCTGCATCAGATAGGGCTCGTACACGTCCTCCAGAGTGACGGCCTCCTCACCGATGGTGGCGGCCAGGGTCTCCAGGCCCACGGGGCCGCCGTTGTAGTTGTCGATAACGGCCCCCAGCATCCGCCGGTCGATGGGGTCCAGGCCCAGGTGGTCGATCTCCAGGGCGCACAGGGCCTGGTCGGCCACGTCTTTGGTGATGACGCCGTCGGCCTTCACCTGGGCGTAGTCCCGCACCCGGCGCAGCATCCGGTTGGCGATGCGGGGCGTGCCCCGGCTGCGGCGGGCCACCTCATAGGCCCCCTCCGGCACAATGTCCACGTTCAGGATGCCCGCGCTGCGGGTGACGATCCTGGCCAGTTCCTCGGGGGTGTACAGCTCCAGCCGCAGCGTCACGCCGAAGCGGTCCCGCAGGGGCGCAGACAGCTGCCCCGCCCGGGTGGTGGCGCCGATCAGGGTGAATTTTGGCAGGTCCAGCCGGATGGAGTTGGCGCTGGGGCCCTTGCCCACGATGATGTCCAGGGCGTAGTCCTCCATGGCGGGGTAGAGGATCTCCTCCACGGAGCGGTTCAGCCGGTGGATCTCGTCCACAAACAGGATGTCGCCCTCGTTGAGGTTGGTCAGCAGCGCCGCCAGGTCGCCGGGCTTCTCAATGGCGGGGCCGGAGGTGATGCGGATGTTGACCCCCATCTCCTGGGCGATGATGCCTGCCAGCGTGGTCTTGCCCAGGCCCGGCGGGCCGTGGAGCAGCACGTGGTCCAGTGCCTCCTCCCGCTTTTGGGCGGCCTGGATGAAGATGGACAGGTTGTCCTTGGCCTTCTCCTGGCCGATGTACTCCCGCAGGGTCTTGGGGCGCAGGGAACCTTCCTGGGCGTCCTCCTGAAGGAAGGTCTTGGCCACGATGGGCTCCTCGTAGATGTCGTTTCCAAAGTCGATGCTCATGGGTTCACTCCCTTAAAAATCAGCAAACGAGAAACAAAATGCCAGCAGTGATACGATATAGAGCGTACCACATGCAATTGAACAATAAGTGAAGGATTTTTTACGTTTTTCTTCTTTCTCCGTTAAATAACCCCACTCTTTTTCACTGATATTGATTTTTCCTATTTGCTGCAAATGATAGATTGTTATACAGCAAAGGCAGAGCATCAGAACGAACAGAAGTCCACGCATTTACTTCACCATCTTCTTCAAGCTCTGGCGGATGATCTCCTCCAGGGGCAGGCCCTCCACGTCCACGCCCTTCAGCGCCATGCTGACCTCCTGGCTGGAGTAGCCCAGCACTGCCAGGGCCTGGGCCGCCTCCGTCGCCTTGTTTGTAAAGGCAGGGACATTCACAGCCGCTCCGCCGGAGAAGTCCAGCCCGGTGGCGGCGGATTCCTTGGCCATCTTGTCCTTCAGCTCCAGGATGATGCGCTGGGCGATCTTCTTGCCGATGCCGGGGGCCGCCGTCAGGGTTTTGGCGTCCTCGGTCACGATGGCCATGGCAAGGCTCTCCGGCGTGGTGGAGGACAAAATCGCCAGCGCCGCCTTGGGCCCCACGCCGGAGACCCCCAGCAGCAGCCGGAAGCTGTTCAGTTCATTCTGGGTGGCGAAGCCGTACAGCTCGAAGATACCCTCCCCCACGTTCAGATAGGTGTACAGTCTCCCCCGCTGGCCCTTCTTCATGGACGCCAGGGTGTTGTTGGTGGTCCTGCAGGCGTACCCCACGCCGCCGCAGTCGATGACGGCCAGATAGGGCAAAATCTCTGCGACCGTACCGTCGAGATAGTAGAACAAGGTGATCCCTCCACAAACAAAAGATAAGAGATAAGAGATAA
>JAUNGH010000104.1:0-5488 GCA_030524605.1 Oscillospiraceae bacterium
AAGCACCCGGAAGTCCCTGGGCGTATCCTACTACTGCAGTACGGATTCGCAGAACATGATCCTCTACAGCGGAAATGACCGGACGCTGTATTTTGACGTGAACAAGAGCTATGTCACCGATGTGTCCGGCGCGGTCTACTATCCGGGCGCGATCCAGCGGAACGGCAGGGTGTTCGTGCCCGCCGCCATGGTGGCGGACTTCTTCGGCCTGCAGTACTCCGTCACCAAGGTGAGCAGGGGATATCTGGTCTGGCTGCGGAAGCCGGGCTTTGGCCTGTCGGACAAGAACTTTGCCGACGCGGCGTCCCGCGCCATGGCGGAGCGCTACAACGACTATCTGAAAGAGCTGGAAACGGCCCAGGTGCCTGCCGTTCCCGAGGATACCGGCAGCGCCGGAACAGAGATTCAGGGCAAGGGCATCTTCCTGTGCATGGAGGCGGGGGACCAGACTTCCGCCATTCTGGACGCGCTGGACCGATACGGCGCCCAGGCGGCCTTTTTCTGCACCGTGGACTTCTTGCGGGAGCAGGGAGATCTGCTGCGGCGCATGGCGGTCACCGGCCAGACCGTGGGCATCCTGGCGGACGCGTCGGATCCCGGGCGGACGGTGACGGAGCAGCTGGAGGAGGGCAACCGGGCCCTGGCCCTGGCCACCTGCGGCAAGACCCGGTTGGCCCTGATCCGCGGCGGCAATGACCAGGCGCTGCAGGCCGCCCGGGACGCGGGCTACTGCTGCGTGACGCCGGACATCGACCGCACGGACTATGAGCTGCAAAGCAGCTCCAACGCCGCCAGCCTTCTCAAGCGGGTGTCCGCCTACCGGGGCGATGTGTCCGTCTGGCTGGGGAACACCGCCGATGCCGCGGGCCTGCGGGCCTTCCTGTCCGCCGCAGAGGACGCCGACGGCAGGTGCCTTGCGCTGACGGAAACGGCGTGAGCTGGCCACTATTTACAGAAAATTCAACACCCCGGCGCCTGAGCGGGTATAATGAGAGCAAAGAAATGAAAAACTGGGAGGGAATGCTATGGGCCGCAATATTCTGGTGGTAGAGGACGACCGCAATATCTCCGACCTCATTCACATGTATCTGGTGAAGGAGGGCTTCGACGTCCGCATCGCCGGCGACGGCGGAAAGGCCATCGAGGAGTTTCAAAAGGAGGTCCCGGACCTGATCCTGCTGGACATCATGCTGCCCGTTATGGACGGCTGGGCGGTCTGCGCCAAGATCCGGGAGACCAGCAAGGTCCCCATCATCATGCTGACGGCCAAGAGCGAGGTCTTCGACCGCATCCAGGGCCTGGAGATGGGCGCCGACGACTACATCGTCAAGCCCTTCGAGATGAAGGAGCTGATCGCCCGCATCAACGCGGTGCTGCGGCGGACGGAAATCCCCAACGACACCAGCAAGTGCCTGACTTTCGACAAGCTGGTGATCAATCTGGACTCCTACGAACTGACGGTGGACGGCAAAAAGGTGGACACCCCGCCCAAGGAGCTGGAGCTTCTGTACCATCTTGCGGCCACGCCCAACCGGGTCTACACCCGCAACCAGCTGCTGGACGAGGTGTGGGGCTTCGACTACTTCGGTGACAGCCGCACCGTGGACGTGCATATCAAGCGCCTGCGGGAGAAGGTGGAGAACGTCTCCGACCAGTGGGCGCTGAAAACGGTCTGGGGCGTTGGCTATAAGTTTGAGCTGACCGGCGCAAGGGCGGCGGCGGAGAAGGCGGAAGGATGAAACGGATCAGGCAGCAGTTCCGGGGCATTTATTGGCGGCAGCTGTCCGTCACCGCCGGCGTGGTGATGCTGACGCTGTTTCTGCTGGGCGCGTCCTTTTTCTCCCTGAGCTATAATTACGCCAGAGACCAGAAAAGCGAGGAGATCGGGAGCCGGGCCCTGGTGATGAGCCAGCTCTCCGTCAGCTATCTGGAGAGCGGGCGGTATCTGGACATCGACGAGCTGCGGGACGACCCGGACTTCCAGCGGCTGGTCTCCTTTGCGGCCATGGTGTCCGACGTGCACTTCATGATCTGCGACACCGAGGGGCATGTGCTGCTGTCCACCGACGCGGCGCTGGACGGCATGGTGGTGACCATGCCGGCGGAGATGACCCGGGAGATCGCGGAAAAGGGCACCTCTGCCCGGCGGGACAACCTGGGCGGCCTGTATGAGGGCAAGCGGTTCGTGGTGGGCGTACCCGCCGTGAACCCGGTCAGCCAGGAGCAGGTGGGCGAGGTGTTCGCCGTGTCCACCATGGCGTCGCTGGACTCCATGTGGCAGGGCTTCGTGGGCCTGTTTTTCATGACGGCCCTGGTGGTGCTGATGGTGGCCTTCATGGCCTCTTCCGTCACCGCCATGCGGCAGGTGAAGCCCATCCGGGAGATGGTCCAGGCCACCCGGCGGTACGCCGAGGGGGACTTCGACATCCGCATGAACGACTACGGCCGGGACGACGAGGTGGGCGAGCTGGCGGCCTCCTTCAACAACATGGCCGAGACGCTTCAACAGACGGAGCGCCAGCGCCGGGAGTTCATCGCCAACATTTCCCACGAGCTGAAAACGCCCATGACCACCATCGCCGGCTATACCGACGGCATTCTGGACGGGACGATCCCGCCGGAGAACGAGCGGCAGTATTTGCAGATCATCTCCGACGAGAGCCGCCGCCTGAGCCGGATGGTCCGCCGGATGCTGGATGTCAGCCAGCTCCAGACCATGGATCCCCTGCGCGGCGGCAGCCACTTCGACATCTGCGAGAGCATGCGCCGGGTGCTGATCTCTCTGGAGAAGAAGATCACGGACCGGGACCTGGATGTGGACGCGGATATCCCGGAGGAGCCGATTCTGGTCCTGGGCGACAACGACCTGATCACCCAGGTCATCTACAACCTGCTGGAAAACGCCGCCAAGTTCGGCCGGCCGGGCACCACGCTGTATCTGGGCGTCACCACCATCGACGGCAAGGCCCGCGTTACCGTGCGGAACCTGGGGGACACCATCCCGGCGGAGGAGCTGCCGCTGCTGTTCGAGCGCTTCCACAAGAGCGACAAGTCCCGCAGCGAGGACAAGGACGGCGTGGGCCTGGGGCTCTACATCGTCAAGACGATCCTGGAGCAGCACAAGGAAAAAATCAATGTGACCAGCGAGAATGGAGTGACCACATTCTCCTTCTCCCTGGCTGCGGAATGAGGAAGCATGGAAGAACACAGTGATGCCCGTCTGGAAGAGCGCCTGCCCGGCGAGGTCGTGGAGACCTACCGGCAGCCGGACCCCCGGGAGGTGGTGGGGACCTATGTCCGCCCCCTGCCGGGCGTTTCCCCTGCCAAGGCGCCGCCGGAGACGGCGCCCGCCGGGAAGAAGCGGAAGAAGACGGGGCTTTGGATCTTTCTGGCCGTCCTGGCTGCGGCGGCCCTGCTGGCCGTTGCGGCGCGGGTGCTGGAGTGGTGGCGGTACGACCATACCCGCAGGGACCGCTTCGAAAAATATTACGAGGACTATTACGAGGAGGATTTCAGCGGAGAGATCACCATTCCCACCTGGCCCACCGGGCTGGGCGTGGAGCTGCCGGTGGTCCGGGAGCACGGCGAGACGCTGACGGCCCAGGAGGTCTACCGGCTGGTGAACCCCTCGGTGGTGACGGTGATGGCTGACCTGGGAGAGGAGGTCGGCGTGTCTGTGGGCACAGGCGTGATCTTCACCGGCGACGGCTATATCGTCACCAACTACCACGTGGTGGAGGGCGGTTCGGAGTGCCTGGTGGCGCTGGATACCGGGTACAGCTATGAGGCGAAGTACGTGGCCGGAGACGAGGAGAACGACCTGGCGGTTTTGAAGATCGACGGGGAGGACCTGCCCGCCGCCGAATTCGGTGACTCCGACCTGCTGACGGTGGGCGACAAGGTGTACGCCATCGGCAACCCCCTGGGCGTGGAGCTGCGGGGCACTCTGACCGACGGCATCGTCTCCGCCATCAACCGGGATGTGGAGGTGGACGGCCGGACCATGACGCTGATCCAGACCAACGCCGCCCTGAACTCCGGCAACTCCGGCGGCCCGCTGATCAATGAATACGGCCAGGTGGTGGGCATCAACGTCATCAAAATGAGCTCCTCCTACTCCAATATCGAGGGCCTGGGCTTTGCCATTCCCTCCGCCTCCATGGACCGCCTGGTGGACGACCTGCTGGCGTTCGGCGAGATACAGCCGGAGCCGGTGCTGGGCATCATGGTCAACCTGGTGGCCAGCCAGCTTTCGGAGGAAGTCTGGGGCCTGGAGGTCGTGGAGGTGACGCCGGGCTCCGCTGCGGATCTGGCGGGCGTCCAGGTGGGCGACTATGTGGTCGCCGCCGGCGGCGTGGAGACCCTCACCAGCCAGGCGCTGCTGCGGGTCCGGCAGCAGTACCATATCGGCGGCGAGATGCCCATGACTGTCTGGCGGGACGGCGAGACCCTGGAGGTCACGCTGAAGCTGGAGCAGAGTACGGACGATGTGAAGGCCTCGGCCGGCGGGACGTTCCGGCTGCCGTGACGGAGATACAAAGCAAAAAACAGTGACCTTCACGGTCACTGTTTTTTCTTCTGCGGCCAGATCAGGCTGATGCCGGAGGCCAGCAGATAGATGCCGAAGGGCCTGCGCAGGACCGCCACATCCACCGCCGTGGCGATCCAGGCGCCGAGGGCGGCGGCGATCACCGCCGCGGGCACGGCGTGTTTCAGGGCGGGCTTGTCCAGATATCCGTTTTTGGCGTGACACGCCAGGGCGCTGGCGGCGGTGGGCAGGAAGAACAGCAGGTTGATCCCCTGGGCGGTCCGCTGGTCCACGCCCAGAAACAGCGTCATCACCAGCAGCAAAAGCGTCCCGCCGCCCACGCCCCAGGCGGAGATGACGCTGGCCCCCAGGCCGCAGAGGAAGGGAAACAGCCAGTCCGTCACAGCAGATACTTCACCCCCGCGTAAAAGAGAAAGGCCGCGAACAGCCATTTCAAAAGCTTTGTGGAAACTTTGCCGTACAGCTTTCCGCCGAAAAAGCCGCCGATCAGGCCGCCCGCCAGATAGGGCAGGGCGGTCATCAGCGAGACGCCGCCCCGCCACAGGTACACGGCGGCGGACACCAGGCACACCGGGAAGATGACCCCCACGCAGGTGGCGTACAGCTTCCGCTGGGAGAGGCCGCCCCACCGGGAGAGGATGGGCAGGAACACCATCCCGCCGCCGCCCCCGAACAGGCCGTTTGCCAGCCCCGCCGCGCCGCCGGCGATCCGTGTCGGCCAGTCGGATCGCATTGCACCGCCTCCCCTCACATATGTAGCGGGAAGCTTGGGAGAGGGCGGGCCCTTCCCCAAACCTCCCGGCGCGGGGATTATTTCAGCTTGAAGCTCTGGCAGTCGGTGCACTCCACCATGGTGGGGTTGGTCTCGTGGGTGCCCACCTGGATCTCCGTCAGGCCGCAGTACTGGGTGTCCTGGCAGTGATGGGCGCAGTTGTTCAC
>JAUNGH010000104.1:5588-8317 GCA_030524605.1 Oscillospiraceae bacterium
TCTCCGTCAGGCCGCAGTACTGGGTGTCCTGGCAGTGATGGGCGCAGTTGTTCACAGTGCACTTGATGCTCTGGTTAGGGGTGCATTCGCAGCCGCTGTTGGTGCAATCCTTATTCATGAAATGATCCTCCTGCGTGAAAGAATTTGGCTTTCCGCCGCTAGCTAGTGTGCGCGGAGACGGGGAAACTATGTATTGTTTTTTCGCAGAGAAAATCTGTCACAGACGGGTGTTTCGGGCTTGCGAAATTTCAGGCGGGGGTGGGCGCAGTGCCCCTCTTCAACAGGAATGTAGTGATTTTTGCCGTATTTTACATAGTGCTGATGATAGTATTTGCAAGTCAAGCATGTAGGAAGTTCCATATCCATCACCTCATTTACAGTGTAGATTGATATCATTTTGATATCAATATGAATTCTTAGAAATGGGCGGTAGTTGATATAATACTGATATCAATATGAAAGCAGGTGATTGTAATGGCAAATTATTATTCCCCATTTTCCCTGCGGGTATCAGAGGAGATCATTGAAAAAATGAAGAGGATCGCCGCGGCAAATCACCGTTCAGCAAATAAGGAAATGGAAGTTGCATTGGAGCGATATATCGCGGCATATGAGCGGGAAAATGGAATGATCGCAATCAAAAAAGAGGAGCCGTAAGGCTCCTCTTTCGGTTTCCTGCTTCAAATTCCCAGCAGCACGGCGGCGAAGCGGAAGTAGATCAGCAGGGACAGGGCGTCCACGATGGTGGTGATGAAGGGCGAGGCCATCACCGCCGGGTCGAAGCCGATCTTCTTGGCCAGCATGGGCAGGGCGCAGCCCACCAGCTTGGCGCACAGCACGGTGCACACCATGGTGCAGCAGATGACCGCCGCCACGGGAATCGTTACCAACTGGTTGTGGAACAGCATCCGGTCCACCAGCATCAGCTTGACGAAGTTGGCCGCCGCCAGGGTGGCGCCGCAGGCCACGGCCACCCGGATCTCCTTCCAGATGACCTGAAAGAGATCGGAAAACTCGATTTCATTCAGGGAGATGCCGCGGATGACGGAGACGCTGGCCTGGGAGCCGCAGTTGCCGCCGGTGTCCATCAGCATGGGAATATAGGCGGTGAGGATGGTGGCCGCCGCCAGGGCGTCCTCAAAGCTGGAGATGATCTGCCCGGTAAAGGTGGCGGAGATCATCAGCAGCAGCAGCCACGGGATGCGGGCCTTGAAGGTCTCGAAGATGCCGGTCTTCAGATACGGCTTGTCGGAGGGCAGCATGGCCGCCATCTTCTCGATATCCTCGGTGACCTCCTCCTGCAGGACGTCCATGGCGTCGTCAACGGTGACGATGCCGACAAGGCGCTCCTCTTTGTCCACCACGGGCAGGGCCAGAAAGTCATACTTGCCCAGGGCGCGGGCCACGACCTCCTGATCGTCCAGAGTCCGGACGGAAATGAAGTTCCGGTCCATGATGTCCCCGATGACATCGTCCTCCTCCGCCAGCAGCAGCGTCCGGATGGACAGCACGCCCAGCAGGCGCCGGTTGTCGTCGATGACGTAGCAGACGTTGATGGTCTCCTTGTCGGGGCCGGTGCGGCGGATGCGCTTCAGCGCGTCCTCCACCGTCATGGTGGCCTTCAGGTCCACGAACTCCGTGGTCATGATGCTGCCGGCGGAGTCCTCCGGGTATTTCAGGATCTCGTTGATGCTCTTGCGCATCTCCGGGTCGGAGTGCTTCAGAATGCGCTTGACCACATTGGCGGGCATTTCCTCCACGATGTCCACCGTATCGTCCAGATACAGCTCATCCAGCACTTCCTTCAGCTCGGTGTTGGAAAAGCCCCGGATCAGCATCTCCTGCTCGTCTGAGTCCAGTTCCACGAACACCTCCGCCGCCAGCTCCTTGGGCAGCAGCCGGAAGATCAGGGGGATGTGGTCCCCCTCCAGATCGTTGCAGAGGGAGGCGATATCCGCCGCCTCCAGGGGCAGAAAGAGGTCCCGCAGCTCGGCATAGCGTTTTCGGGTGATCAGATCCTCGATTTTTTCCACCAGTTCCGTCCGCTCGTTTTCCAGTTCAAACACAGCGCGCGACCTCCTTTCCATGTGATTCCGAAAATAAAAATCCCCAATCGTCCCACCCGGTACGACTGGAGAATCTCCGTCTTGCCGGGAGAACCTGCACAGATTCTCCCCCAACCGTTCAAGCTTTAGCCTCACAAGGCGGTGAAATCGCATTAGATGATACCTTCGTGTTCGATATCGCCTGTTCAAACCCTCTCATGATGTCTCCATCACTCTGCGGCAGCGATCCATATCCCTGTGGTAGCCTTACCTACCGGACATGATTTGATTTTGTGACCCTATGTGTTATATTATGCTAAAAATCCACCACTGTCAACCCGCGCGGCGGAAAAGACTGAAACAGATTTTTCGGTGTGTGCCCGGCGGCGGGCCCTCAAATTTTATCGAACATATGTTGCATGTCGAGCGGAAATATGGTATCATAAAGAACGGTGAAAACCGGAAGAATAGCTTGTGGGGCCGCATGAAAGCGTGATATAATATCATATTCCATGAAACGGAGATATTCAGGGCGCTTGGCCGGAGGAGGAAGGGGCTTCATGGGCATCCACGACGGACACAGGGAGAAGATGCGGCAGCGCTTTTTAGCGGGCGGCCTGGAGAGCTTCGCGGACCACGAGGCCCTGGAGCTGCTGCTCTATTACGCCATCCCCCGGCGGGACA
>JAUNGH010000105.1 GCA_030524605.1 Oscillospiraceae bacterium
TCGCCGTGCTGGCGGCCATCCTGGCCTTCGCCCTCTGGAACAGCCGCGCCATGACGGCGGATACGGACCGCTGGCGGGCGCAGCTCTCACAGTCCGACGCCCTGGCCCAGGCCGGGGACTGGTCCGGCGCCGCCGCCGTCCTGTCGGACAGCTATGAGGACTGGTCCGCCCGGCAGACCTATCTCCACATCGTCTCCGAGCACGACGCCGTGGACGACGCGGAGGCCATGTACCAGCGGGCGATGGCCTTCGCCGCCGCCCAAGAGCCCAGCGAGTTCCGGGCCGAGCTGTCCGACCTGCGGGACCAGCTGCGCCTGCTGGCGGAGATGGAGCGCTTCAGCATCGGGAATATCCTGTAAAGTAATATTACTTTTCAGCCAAGAGTTTCGTAAGTTCCTGCATAAAGGTGTCCACATCCTTGAACTGGCGGTACACGGAGGCGAAGCGGACATAGGCCACCTGGTCCACGGACCGGAGCCGCTCCATGACCCGCTCGCCGATGGCCTCGGTGCTGATCTCCCGCTCCATGGAGTTCTGGAGGTCCTGCTCGATCTCTCCGGCGATCTTCTCCAGCTCCGCCAGGGGGACGGGCCGCTTCTCGCAGGCCCGGATCATGCCGTCCAGGACCTTCCGCCGCTCAAAGCTCTGGCGGCTGCCGTCCTTCTTCACCACCACCATGGGCAGGCTCTCCACCGTCTCATAGGTGGTAAAGCGCTTGGAGCAGGAGAGGCACTCCCGCCTGCGGCGGATGCTGGCGCCCTCATCGGCGGGGCGGGAATCGATGACCTTGCTCTCGCTGAAACCGCAAAATGGACAATTCATGAGGAAACCTCCCGATTCTCCGCCGGCAAAGCGCCAGCGGGTTTTCTTCCGCGTTGCGGCCATAATCGCACAAATTTCGGGCGCGCAGCGCCCGGGCCGCGTCCCCGTCCGTTCGGGCAGGGAAATTTGTCATTTCAATGTCATGCATCATGGCTTTGTTCAGTAAAGCCGTCTCCGCCGCAGGCGAGTGATACGCAAACCGCACCGGATGTGTTTATTATATCACAGGACCGCTAAATATGGTATCCATATTTTCATTTTTTTCCGATTTTTTCAGTTTGCCAGCTCCGGTTGCCGTCCCGCAAGCCAAAAGCGGTGGAAATCCCGCGCCTGTTCCTGTATACTGGCCCCATCACCACCCAGGAGGCTTTCATGACATTTCCGGAAAAATTGCAGGCCCTGCGCAAGCAGCGGGGCTGGTCCCAGGAGGAGCTGGCCGCCCGCCTCCCCATCTCCCGGCAGGCCGTCAGCAAATGGGAGAGCGGCGCGGCGGTGCCGGACACGGCGAATATCCTGACCCTGGCGGACCTGTTCGGGGTCTCCACCGATTACTTATTGAGAGACGGCTGCGACAGCGGCGGGGACACGCCCGCCGTCCGGCGGAAAGAGGCGGAGATGGACCAGCGGCAAAGCCGGACGGCCGCCTGGGCCGTCTGCATCGGCATCCAGTATCTGGGCCTGTTCTGGATCGTCTTCGGCGCTCTGGTTTACAGCTCTGTTCTGATCCCTCTTTTGGGCGTCACGGCGCAGATCGCCGGGATCACCGGCTTTGAGGTGGGCGTCCGCCGGTACGGCGCCCTGCCCGGAGGCCCGGAGATCCGCCGGAAATTCTACCGCGCCGCCGTCTGGGCCTTCGCACTCTTTCCCTGCCAGGTCACGCTGGCCCTTCTGTTCCGGCTCAAAAGCGGCGCCTGGTCCGGCCTTCCCGCGATTTATTTTCCGTCCCTGGCACTTCTTTATCTGGCCGTCTGCCTGACGGTCACGCGGCTCCTCCGCCCTCACCGGGACAGGGGGACTTCCTGAGCGTCAAAGGCGTACACCGCATATGTGCCTCCGCCTATATTCCGAATCCGCGCAAAACAAAACAGCGCCTTCACTGAAAAGCGATTTTCCTTGTCATGTGGAAGGGCCGCATACCGGTGCCCGCCCTCCGTCCGGGCCAGGACGTCCGGGCGTCCCGCAGGCGCCACCCCCCTATCAGGAAGAAGTTTAGCCTGCGCTTTTGTTACCAAATCGTCATGATTTGCCCCCTTTTTCCTGCTATCATGGGATGCATAAGGAGGTGTTCCCATGAGGAGCCTGTTTCCCCTTTTTCTGATCCTCACCGCCCTGCTGGCGGGCTGCTCCGGCACAGGCGCTCCGTCTGTTGAAGTTCCCGACCGGCCCATGTCATCGGAGGATGTCATAAGCGCATACGAGACCGCCGCCCGGGTCTATGACTGGTTCGACCTGACCACCATGACGCTGGATGCAGCCGACAGCCGCCGGGAAAACGGTCTCACCTACTACCGGGTGGCGGAGCCGGAGCAGCCGGAGGTCACGACGCTGGCGGCCCTCACGGAGCTCGTTGAATCGTATTTTTCGCCGGAGCTGGCGTCCTCCCTATTCGCCCTGTCCCCGGAGCACTACCGGGAGTTTGACGGCGCGCTGTACGCCGCCCCCGGTGACCGGGGAACAAACATGTATCTGCTGGATAAAACTGTGACGGCGGAGCAGGCGGAGGACGGCCATTGGACGGTGACACTGACCTTCTGGGCGGATTCTGAAAGCCGGGAACCCCAGGCGGACGGCAATCTCCACACCGTGGCCACGGCGGGGTATTCCCAGGCTGTGCTGGACTACGAAAAAACCGGGGATGGCTGGCGCTTCACCAGCTTCTGCCCATCGGACGGCCTGGACCTGGAGGCCGGGACAGTGTTCACCATCAACTACTATCAGGATTTTGAAGCCACCGGCGCCTATCGGGACTATTCCGACTGGAAGCTGGTGTGCTACCTCATCCACGCCGACGGAGCTTACGCAGAGGCCCCCTCCGACCTGCTGGCCCGCCGCTTTCTGGAGCGGCCGGAAGACATTTTGAAGGCCCTGGCCCTGCTGGATGCATCTCCCTACAGAGAGACATACGCGCACATTGACGGCATCGTGGCCGGCCCGGGATACTCTGCCGCCAATTTCTACCGGGAGGACAAGGCGGACTTTCAGGAAATCCTGGCTTCCCTGCGCCCGGCGGGACAGGCGGAACAGACGGTCCTGGAAAAAATCCGGGCTGCTTTTGCATCCGCCTCTTCCGGAGGGGAGGAAACACCCATCGAAACGGAGTTCTCGCTGATCGTCCCCGGCGAAAAGCGGCTGCTGACCCTGGGCGCCCAGGAAGGCGCCTTTCCCTGGGGCTATGATCTGGAGGGCGCCGTAACCTATACCGGCCCCGGCGACACCTATGGCACGGTATATGAGGTGGACTGTGGGGATCTCCGGCTGGCCTATTCCGTCAGCCCGGACGACGGCACGGAGTACCTGTTCCGGCTGTCCACATCAGTCCGCTATGACCAGGCCGGCGGGCATTTCTGTACTCCCCGCGGATTTTACTGCGGATATGATCTGGCACATCTGGGGGAGGTGTACTCCCATGCGGTGGAGCTGGAAACTTTCCAGTCTGACATATATGATGCCTGCTACGTCTACGAACCCGGCGGAGACGCCTTTTGCAAGCACATTGCCTTTTTCGTCAGGGACGGCGTTGTGATATCCATAGAAAGTGAAGATCTGAGAGACAGCCGCCTGCTCTCCTGAAAATCTCTCCCCAATCCGCCGGAATTCGGCGGATTGGGGCTTGCATTTCCCGTTTTTCTGTGTTATAAGTGATAGTTGATATCAGCGATGAACGGGAAAATAACGAGTTCGCGCCGCCAAGAGAGGACAGGCCACCGGCTGAAAGCCAGTCCGCGGCGTTTCGTTTGGTTCGCCCGGGAGCCGCCGTGGAGACACGGCCGGACGCCCACCGTTACAGGGGCTTCAAGTGCGCATTTGCAAAAGTGCGAATTTGGGTGGTACCGCGGAAGCTCGCCTTTCGTCCCAACGTTTGGGACGGAGGGCCTTTTTATTTAGATATAAAGATAAGAGATAAAAGATAAAAGTTATGGTGTCCGGCGGAGCCGGACAGACGAAAATTCATTCCGCCTCCGGCGGAACTCCACAGCGCCTATCTAACGCCTATCTCTTATCTTTTATCTGTCCCGTCATCCACATCCAAGTAAAGGAGTTACATGTATATGAAAGAACAACTGGAAGCCATTCGCAAGAGTGCGCTGGAGTCCATCGCCGGCACCCGGGGCGCCGCCGACCTGGAGGCCCTCCGGGTCAAGTACCTGGGCAAAAAGGGCGAGCTGACCGCCGTTTTGAAGCAGATGGGCAGCCTGTCCGCCGAGCTGCGCCCCGTCATGGGCCAGATGGCCAACGAGGTCCGCGCCAGCGTGGAAAAGGCCATCGAGGCCCAGTCCGCCATTCTGGCCGAGAAGGCCATGGAGGCCAGACTGAAGCTGGAGACCGTGGACGTGAGCATCCCCGGCAAGGCGGTGGAGATCGGCCACAAGCACCCCATGTACACCGCCCTGGACGACTTCAAGCAGATCTTCCTGGACATGGGCTTTGAGATTTTCGACGGCCCGGAGATCGAGCAGGAGGACTACAACTTCACCAAGCTGAATACCCCCGCCGACCACCCCGCCCGGGAGTGGTCCGACACCTTCTATCTGACCGAGGACTCCTCCATTCTGCTGCGGACCCAGACCTCCCCCATGCAGATCCGCGCCATTGAGGAGCACGGCGTGCCTATCCGCATGATCTCCCCCGGCCGGGTCTACCGCAAGGACGAGGTGGACGCCACCCACTCCCCCATGTTCCACCAGATCGAGGGCCTGGTGGTGGACAAGGGCATCACCATGGCGGACCTGAAGGGCACCCTGAACGCCGTCGTCCGGGAGATCTACGGCCCCGCCACCCAGACCCGCTTCCGCCCCCACCACTTCCCCTTCACCGAGCCCAGCTGCGAGATGGACATCCAGTGCCACAAGTGCGGCGGCAAGGGCTGCCCCACCTGCAAGGGCGAGGGCTGGATCGAGGTCCTGGGCGCTGGCATGGTACACCCCAAGGTGCTGCGCAACTGCGGCGTGGACCCCGACGAATACTCCGGCTTCGCCTTCGGCTTCGGCCTGGAGCGCATGGCCATGGGCCAGTTCAAGATCAGCGACCTGCGGCTGATCTTTGAAAACGACATCCGGTTCCTGGAACAGTTCTAAAGAGATTGAAGATTGAAGAGTGCAGATTGAAGATATCTCCACTCTCAACTCTCCACTCTTCAATCTCGGATAAGGAGTTTATGATAGATGAAACTTTCTAGAAAGTGGTTAAACGAATTTGTCGACATCGGCTCGGTCTCCGACCGGGAGTTCGCCGAGGCCATGACCCTCTCCGGCTCCAAGGTGGAGGTCACGGAGGTTTTGAACGAATCCCTGAAAAACGTCGTCGCGGGCCGCATCGTGAAGATGGAAAAGCACCCCGACTCCGACCACATGTGGATCTGCCAGCTGGACATCGGCGAGGCGGAACCCACCCAGATCGTCACCGGCGCGTGGAACATCCACGAGGGGGACATGGTGCCCGTTGCCAAGCACAAGTCCCTGCTGCCCGGCGGCAAGAAGATCGAAAAAGGCAAGCTGCGGGGCGTGGCGTCCAACGGCATGCTGTGCTCCCTGAAGGAGCTGGGCCTGACCGCCGAGCATGACTATCCCTACGCGGTCATCATCCCCGCCGCATTGCTGAATGACTACAAGCCTCTGGACCCGGCTAAGCCCTCCATCCCGGCGGATATTCAGCCGGGGCATAAAATCTTCGGCAGAGTAGTAGCCGCCCGGGTGGGGGGTGTCACCCCCTTGGAAAATGGCCAGTGGCTCTGCAATCTGAGCTGGGTCAAGGAAAGCGGCCCGGATGCCGTTGTCATCCAGACATCCTGCTGCAACATCCATACAGGCGATCTGGTGGCCTATAACACCACGGCGCAGACCATCTGCACCCTGGCCGACCTCCACGCCAAGCCCGCGGAGTTCCCCCACTGCATCGACGACGGTATCTGGGTGATGCACGAGGACTGCAAGCCCGGCGACGACATCGCCGCCGTCATCGGCGCCGACGACCACGTGGTGGAGTTCGAGATCACCCCCAACCGCCCGGACTGTCTCAGCGTCATCGGCCTGGCCCGGGAGGCCGCCGTCACCTTCAACAAGCCGCTGGCCCTCCACACCCCTGAGATCAAGGGCTGCGGCGGCTCCATCGCCGACCTGGTGGACATCGAGATTGAGGACCCGGAGCTGTGCCCCCGGTACACCGCCCGGATGGTGAAGAACGTCAAGATCCAGCCCTCCCCCGCCTGGATGCGGGAGCGGCTGCGGAACTCCGGCGTCCGCCCCATCAACAACATCGTGGACATCACCAACTATGTGATGCTGGAATACGGCCAGCCCATGCACGCTTTCGACTTCTCCTGCGTGGACGGCGGCAGGATCATCGTCCGCACCGCCCGGGAGGGCGAGGCCATCCAGACTCTGGACGGCAACGAGCGGAAGCTGACCACCAACATGCTCTGCATCTGCGACGAGGACAAGCCCGTGTGCGTTGCCGGCGTCATGGGCGGCGCCAACTCGGAGATCATCGGTGACACTGCCATGGTGCTGTTCGAGTCCGCCAACTTCAACGGTGCCTCCGTCCGCCGCACCGCCCAGGCGCTGAATATGCGCACCGAGGCCTCCGCCCGGTATGAGAAGGGCCTGGACCCCATGAACACCCTGAAGGCCGTCCAGCGGGCCTGTGAACTGGTGGAACTGCTGGGCGCCGGCGAGGTGGTGGACGGCGTCATGGACGTCATCGCCAAGGACGCCTGGCCCGTCACCGTCAAGCTGGAGCCGGAGAAGATCAACGGCCTGCTGGGCACCGACGTGCCGGAGAGCGAGATGCGCCGCATCCTGACGGATCTGGGCTTCGGGCTGGAGGGCGACGACATCCATGTCCCCTCCTGGCGGGGCGACGTGGAGCACTACTCCGACATTGCGGAGGAAGTCGCCCGGTTCTACGGCTACAACAACATCCCCGACACCCTGTCCTCCGGCATGAACCAGCGCCGGGGCTACTCCCCCGTCCAGAAGGTGGAGAACGCCGTGGGCGCCCTGTGCCGCGGCGCGGGCTACAACGAGATCATCACCTACTCCTTCATCAGCCCCGCCTACTATGACAAGATCGACCTGCCCGCCGGCTCCCCCCTGCGGGATTCCCTGAAGATCCTGAACCCCCTGGGCGAGGACACCTCCATCATGCGCACCACCACCCTGCCCTCCATGCTGGAGATCCTGACCCGGAACTACAACTACCGCAACAAGGCCGCCAAGCTCTATGAGCTGGGCCGCACTTATTTCGCCAAGAACGACGGCTCCGGCATGGCCGACGAGCCCAAGATCCTGTCCCTGGGCGCCTACGGCCCTGACATGGACTTCTTCACCCTGAAGGGCGCGGTGGAGACCGTGCTGAACGGCCTGCGCATCACCGGCGTGCGGTATGTGGCCGAGAGGGAAAACCCCTCCTACCACCCCGGCCGCTGCGCCAAGGTCTGGTGCGGCAGCACGCTGCTGGGCGTGCTGGGCCAGATCCATCCCCATGTGGCCGCCAACTACGGCGTGGATGCCGAGCTGTACGCCGCCGAGCTGCGCTTTGACGCCCTGTATGTCAGCGTGGGCGGCACGCCGGTGTACCATCCCCTGCCCAAGTTCCCCGCCGTCACCCGGGACATTGCCGTGGTGTGCGACGCCGCTGTCCCCGTGGCGGACCTGGAGGACTGCATCCGCCGGGGCGCCAAGGGCCTTCTGAAGGGCGTGGCCCTGTTTGACATCTACACCGGCGCCGGTATTCCGGAGGGCAAGAAGAGCGTGGCCTTCAACCTGACGCTCCGGGCCGACGACCGCAACCTGACCGCCGACGAGGCCGACGCGGATGTCAGGAGCATCCTGGATCTGCTGAAATCCGAACTGAACGCCGTTCTCCGCTGATACGGTCCGCCGCCCCGCCGAAAAAAAGACGGCGGGGCGGCGGTTTTCAGTAAAAATCTTTCGTAAAATTCCCAACGAAAAGCTTTACAGTTTTCAAAAAAGCGAGTATACTATCTTTAAATTGGGTGTCACCCAGCCAACAGAGAAAGAAAGGTGGTGTCTGTATGGACGATTTTACCCGGAAATTCAGCATCGCAATGGAAAAGGACGCGGAGATCCACCAGATCCTCTCCACCGTCTACCATGCATTGGAGGAAAAGGGGTATAATCCGATCAACCAGATCGTGGGCTATATTTTGTCCGAGGACCCCACTTATATCACCAACCACAACAACGCCCGGACCCTGATCCGCAAGATCGACCGGGA
>JAUNGH010000106.1 GCA_030524605.1 Oscillospiraceae bacterium
GGATCATCCTGTTGTGATTCTCGTTGGTTCCCTTTTCCCATGCCGCGTAGCTGTGGCAGTAGTATATCTCCGGCACCAGCTTTTTCATTTCATGGTAGTGCAGGAACTCGCTGCCGTTGTCTGTGCTCAGGCTCCGGATACCTGACCTCTTTAACCGCCGCAGCGTTTTCACCACACTGTCCGCCTCTTTGTTCGGCAGCTTCCGGATGATCTCTCTCCGGCTTTTTCGGTCCGTCATGGTCAGCAGGGCAGACCGGCCCTTTTTGCCGCTGACTACCAGGTCCATCTCCATATGTCCCAGCTCTGACCGCCGGTTGATGTATTCCGGCCTTGCCTCGATGCTGGGAAATTGCGGATGCGGTATCCGGCCCCCGTGCCCATCGCTCTTTTTCCGGCGGTACGGCGCTTCCCAAAGGTTGCATGCCTTGGCCCTGCCCAGCTTCCTCCGGTAGATGTAGTTATACACGGTATTGACGCAGACAGGAGGGAAGCCCTCCCGCCGGGCCAGTTCCAGAGCTACGGCAGGAGAGCAACGCATTTTTTTGACAATCCTTCCATCCGGCTGCATCCCGATCAGCCGGGCCTCCAGGTACTCCCAGTACGCCGATCCGTGAGCGATCTTATCCGGCCTGCCCTTGGCTTTCTGCCGCCAGGCCGTGATCTGCTGGCCCTTGTCCGCCGAATACCGCTCCTCGCCCCACCACCGGCGGGTATGGATATACGCGCCCCGCCGCAGCTCGTTGTATATCGTCTGGCGGCAGAAGCCCATTTCCCTGGCGATCCAGCTGACGCCCTTCCCGGCCTTTCGGTATGCTTCCAGCTGATACCGCTCCCGCTCTGTCATGTAATGCTGCTTTTTCGTCATTGCGTACCTCCAATATCCTCGTTGGATCAAATACGTGACCTTAAACAGTCCCGCCCACGACCGAAGCCGTGGGCGGTCTTTATTGTAACACATTTTCCTCCGGAGACCAGGCCCGCAGCAGCCCGCCTCTGTGTTACGCTTTCTTCTGGGCGTCCTGCTCCGCCGTGTCCGCGATCTGCTTGGCCCGCCGTTCCACAATCTGGAAGTAATGATGTGCGTTTTTAATATCCCGCTCCAGCATCCTCAGCTGCTCCGTTGCCCGCTGGAGGTCATATAACCGCTTCTGTTCCCGCCTGATCTCCTCCTGCACAGCTTTCAGCAGCTCTTCTTTCTTCGGCAGTTCCCACACGCACCGGGTCACAAGGTTTTCCCACTTCTCCGTGAAGTTCGCTCCGGCCTGCCGGTCGATCAGTTCCGCCATATCGTCGGAAATGCGGATGCTCCGGATGTTTGCTTTCTGTGCCATGATTTTAATCCTCCTTTTTCCAATGGCCGCCCGTTGAATAGGCCCATTCGATGGTTCCGTCCTCGTAGAGCCTGACCCCGTGCGCAACCAATGTCCAGTGATCCGTTATCCGCTCCATCGTGGCGTTTTTCCCGTCAACGCTCTTGCAAAGGTAGCATTTTCCGTTTCTGTTGGGGTAGATCTTTCCCGGTTCTATCCCCGGTTTCTTCTCCTCGTCCGGCACATTGGGATAAATGCCGATGCTCGCCAAGTCTCTCCAAAACTGCTCATTTGCCCAACTCATAGTTAACCTCCTTTGTGCAATACTCAGTGCCGTCGAAGCAACAGTCTTCACAGCCTTTGTACATGTAACATTCCCTGCAATTTCTGGTAATGGGGATACGCCACTCTTCGTATTCCTCCAAGGTTGCAGCAGGGCATGTCCCGTCCACACATGCCACACCACAGTAGCTTTTGCAGTGTTTCATGCCCGCACCTCCTCCCGATCTGGCACATTGGGATAGATGCCGAGCCTCGCCAGGTCTTTCCAAAACCGCTCACTTGCCCAGCCCATGGTCAATCTTCCTCCATACAAGCCAAGCTGTCCAGGTCCAGGTATTCCTCATAGTGGTTCAGATCGATGCCGTAGCAGTCCTTGACCATGCGCTTGATGTTCTCCGCATAGTAATGCACTCCTTCCAGTTGCAGGACCTCCTTAAACAGCTCGTTGGGTGTCATGCTGTCGATCTCCGCGCCGGTCAGCTCACCCTCGGTCATCAGGTAGCGCCGGAACGCCGGTGAAAGCTCTCGTTTCATGTGTTCGTCCTCCTCGTCTCATGATAAATGTTCGGCGTAAGCAGCAGCGCCGCTGCTGCTTACTTTCTTCCCCCACTAGCACATGCAATTCTTCCCGTGTCAAGGGGATCGTGGAATACCGGAGCGAAGCGAGGATATGCCGCGAAAGCCCCTTGACTCGGGAAAATTGCGTGCTACGCCGTCCGCTAGGACACCTTATTCCCCTCGTCCCCCGCAGGGCAAGCCTCCGTTTAGCTGCCGCCCTCGAGCGCGTGCATAGGCGGGGCATTTACGGATGTGGACTGGGGGTAAGGATTTTTTTAGAAATACAAGATTTTTTGTGTCCGTGACAAAAAATCGCAGGAGTTCTTAAAAAATCCCAGCCCCCAGGTCATATCCGGCCCCGCCCCCCGCAGTGGATCACCCCTGCTCTCTTTCCCGTCACACAACTTCCTGGCGTCAGCTCCTGGCTCTTGTGTTACATGTAAAAAGGAAAGGCGCTGAGATCACCTCTCCGCGCCTTTCCTCTATTTTTTTCTGCTTCTGTCCAAATTCTTCTTGACATTTCCGTCTTTTTCAGGTGTTTTCCAGCGCCCGCCGCAGGTCCGCGAAATATTGGGCCTGCTGTTTGCGGAGATAACCCTTCATGAACAGCTTCATCCACCGCTTTTTCGGCGTCAGCCGCTCGGTGAAAACCACCCGCGTCCCCTCCGGGACCGCCTGAAACTCCCCCGTCCAATCGCCGGACATGTTGGCGTTCTCCATGTCGAACGCCCACCGGGCCAGCGGCTCCGCCCGGGTAACGGTGAAGCGGGTGGCGAAGCCGCCCCTGGCGTATTCGGTGAACGTGTCCGGGCCGGTCCGCTCCAGGCCCTCCAGGCCGCTGCGCCACTGCCAGTTGTCCAGATCCGTCACGATGGCCCAGACCTTCTCCACAGGCCGGGGCACCACCGCCTCCATCGTGCTCACAATCTTTTCCGTCATGTTCCGCTCCTTTCACACGTCTACGGTCTCCCCTGGGCACAGGAAGTACAGCGCCCGCCGGGCCACCGGCCTTTCCAGCACCTTTTCCAGCGCCAGACTGTAGGCCGCCAGCTGGGGGCGGTAGTGCTCCGCCCGCCGGGCAATCTCCTCCGCCGTCCGCACCCGGTCGGTCTTGAAGTCCACCACCGTCAGGCCCTCCGCCGTCTCAAAGCAGCAGTCCACCACGCCCTGGAGCAGGATGGTGTCCTCCGCCGACGCGGCGGGGTCGTAGTCCCGGGCGTCCATCAGCAGGGTAAAGCGGTACTCCCGCCGGACGTTTCCGCCCCGGCGGATCTCCCCCGCCAAGGGCGACGCCAGGAAGCGCTCCAGCGCCCGGATGTCCACCGCCTCCGCCTGCTCCGGCGTCAGCAGGCTCCGCTCCTTCAGGGCCGCCACCTGGCCCGCCGCATCCATGTCCGCAAAATCCAGGTATTGCAGCACCAGATGGGTGGCGGTGCCCCGCTCCGCCGGGGTCAGGCCCCGGCGCTCCCGCCGGAACTTCGGCTGGGACAGGGGCCGGATGTAGGGCGTGTGGGCGGCGTGCTCCGCGATCTCCTCGTCCAGGGCCCGCCCCTTCAACTGGGTGGCTGTCACCTTGGCGGGCAGGCCCGTCTCCCGGCTGTAGGGGTAGACAAACTCCAGCAGGCCGGGGTCAAAGGCCGTCCCGCAGTCCGCCGCGTCCTCCGCAGCCGCGGCCCGGACGGGCCGTTCCCGGTAGTCCTCACTGTCATGCAAAAACACTTGCCATGGACTGGTCTCTCCAGCATACAGCTTCTCCATCTCCGCGTCCGCCAAGGCCCGCAGGGGCGCCGCCTCGCCGCGGCACAGCAGCGGCAGCAGCAGCCAGTCGCCAAAGGTCCTGCACCCCGCCACCGTCTCCGGCAGAACCGGGCAGGAGGCCACCGCCGACAGCTTTTGCAGCCGCCCCGGCGCGCCGTACATGGAATCCACCAGGATCAGCTTCTCCTTGGGCCGGGTCATGGCCACATACAAAATGCGCTGCTCCTCCGCCAGATTTTCCCGCCGCAGCTTTTCCTCGATGGCCAGCCGCGCCAGGGTGGGGTATTTGATCTTCCGCTTCAGGTCGATGCACCGGGGGCCCAGGCCCATGGTGGGATGCACCAGCACCGGCGTGTCGAAGTCCTGCCGGGAGAAGGCGTGGTCCAGATCCGCCAGGATGACGATGGGGAATTCCAGGCCCTTGGACTTGTGGATGCTCATGAGCTGTACGCCGTTCACCGCCGCCGCGGCCTTTGTGACCGGCGCCTGGCCGGAGTCCAGCAGCCGCCGCAGCTGGGTCACGAAGGCGAACAGGCCCCGACAGCCGCCGCTCTCGAATTTCTCCGCGTGGCGGCTCAGGGCGATCAGGTTCTCTTTCCGCTCCCCGCCGCTGTCCATCGCGCCGAAGATGCCCAGCAGGTTCAGCGTGTTGTAAATATGCCACACCAGCCGGTGGACGCTCATGTCCCGTGCCGCCAGCCGCAGCCGGTCCAGCGTCTCCAGGAAGGACACGCAGTCCTCTCCCCCGTCCGCTGCCACCGCGTCGTAAAAGTCGCCGGCCGGCGTTTTGGCCCGGATCTCCGCCAGACGGCTGGGGGTGAAGCCGAACACCGGGGAGCGCAGGACGGAAATCAGCGGCACGTCCTGCCGGGGGTTGTCCACCAGCTCCAGCAGGGCCAGCATCACCGAAATCTCCATGGTGTGGAAGAAGTCGCCGCTCTCCTCGAAGGAGCAGGGGATGTCCCGCTCCGCCAGGGCCTCGGCGAAGGCCAGCCTCCGGCTGCCGGGGGAGCGCATCAGGATCACGATGTCCTCCGGGCGGCAGGGCCGCAGGGCGCCGTCCCCGTCGGTGACGGGGTAGCCCTCGTCCAGCAGCTGCCGGATGCGCAGGGCCACGAACCGGGCCTCCGCCGTCAGCTTTTTCACCGGATGGTCGTTTTCCGCCGACTTCTGCCGGGCGGTGATGAGGTGGAACTCCGTATCGCAGTCATGGCGCTCGGGGTAGTACTCTGCGCCGAAGTGAAGGGCCTCGTCCTCGCCGTAGGCCATCTCCCCCATCTCCACGGACAGGATGTTTTCAAACACGAAGTTGGCCGCGTCCAGAATCTCCCGCCGGGAGCGGAAGTTTTTGGACAGCAGGATCTTCCGCTCCTCACCGTCCACGGCCTCCTCATAGGATTTGAAGCGGTTGTATTTTCCCAGGAAAATGGTGGGGTCCGCCAGCCGGAAGCGGTAGATGCTCTGCTTCACGTCGCCCACGGTGAAGATGTTCTGACCGTTGCGGGACACCGCCCGGAAGATGGCGTTCTGCACCTCGTTGGTGTCCTGGTACTCGTCCACCAGCACCTCCACATACCGGGCCGCCGCCTGCTCCCCCAGCTCCGTGGGGGAACCGTCCTCCCCCATCAGAAGCAGCAGCGCCAGGTGTTCCTGGTCGGAAAAGTCCGCGGCGTTCATCCGCAGCTTTTCCGCCCGGTAGGCCGTGCCGAAGTCCGCCGTCAGGCCCAGCAGGGCCTCCATGGCCGGAGCCATGGCACGCAGGTCCTCCATGGCCTCCTCCCCGCTGACGTCCAGCAGGCTGTCCAGCTTTTTTGTCTCCTCTTTACAGCTCTCCCAGATCTTTTTCAGGGAGGTCACGACGGGGTCGTCCTTCCGCCCTCTTGGGGTGTTCAGCCGGGGGAATTCGATCTGGGCCGCCGCCTGCCGGGCATCCTCCCAGCAGCCCGCCTCCTGCAAATGCCGGAAGCCCTGGGCGGCGGTCAGAAACTTCCCGCCGTAGCCTGCGGACAGCGCCGTGTCCCCCTCGGTCCGCTCCGCCGCCTGCCGGAGCAGCGCCGCCCAGTGCCCGGCCTTCCGCCGCACCATGGCCAGCAGTTCCCGGGCATAGGCCGTCCCGTCAAAGCTGCCGTCCAGGCCGGCCCAGGCCGCCTGGTTTTCCGCCAGCCAGCGGTCCGGATAGGCGTGGCTCTGCAGCTTGTCGTACAGCTCCAGCACCAGCTCCGCCAGAGCGCTGTCGTCCCGGCCCGCCCCCAGGGTGTCCGCCAGCTGCTCCCGGCCCGGGTTCAGGGCGTCGTAAAACGACTCCAGCACCCGGCCCAGCACCCGCTGGCGCACCAGGGCGGCGTCGCCCTCGTCCAGCACCCGAAAGTCCGGCGTCAGGGCGTGGCGGTCTCCCTCCCGGGCCAGCAGGTGGGTGTTCTCCCGCAGCAGCGCCGTGCAGAAAGCGTCCACCGTCTTGATATCCGCCTGATACACCCGCAGAAGCTGGCGCTTCAAATGCTGGTCGTTGGGCGTCTCCGCCAGGCGCTTGGACAGCTCCGAGGCGATCTTGCTCCGCAGCTCCGCCGCCGCAGCCTTGGTATAGGTGATGATGAGGAAATCGTCCACATTGCAGCGCTCCTCCGTCACATACCGGAAAAGCCGCTCCACCAAAACCTTCGTCTTGCCGGAGCCGGCGGCGGCGGACACCAGCAGGCTGCCGCCCCGGTTTTCCACCACGGCCTGCTGCTGGGGCGTCAGGGTCAGTTTCGCCATGTCAGTCGCCTCCTTCCTCCAGCATCCGCCAGAACTCCTCCGTCTTCACCGGCAGGATGTAGCGCAGATGGTCGCCGTCCCGCCCGTCCTGGAAGTGGCAGGCGTCGGCCCAGTCGCAGAATTTGCAGAAGCTGTCGTCCTCGCTGTGGCAGCAAGGGTCCGCGTCGATGTTGCCCTGGCGCACCTCGTCCGCGATCTGGTGCAGCAGCGTGTCCACATACTCCCCCAGCTTGCCCAGGCGCTCCGCCGAGGCGATGCTGCCGGACAGGCTCCCGTCCCGGCCCACCCGCACCGGCAGATAGCGGGGCGTCTGCAGGGCCTCGTGCTCCATGGCCCGCAGGACCTCCGGCTCCGCCAGCAGCAGTCCGGAGCGCTTCAGCTGCTTTTCCCGCTCGCTTTGCAGCCTGTCCGCCGGAACGTTCCGCTCGGCAGAGAGGATATCGTCCCTGGCGGGGAAATACAGCACGCCGGCAGGCTCGATATCGTGCCCGAAATGGGCCTTTCCCTCTTTTTGCAGAGTGAACAGATACAGCAGCATCTGGATGTCCAGGCCCATCCGCACAGACGCCAGGTCGAACTTCTTCCTGCCGGACTTGTAGTCCACCACCCGCAGGTACAGCTTATCGTCCTTCACCCAGCCGTCCACCCGGTCCACCTTGCCGCCGATGCGCAGCTCGGCGTCCGGCTCTGAGATGACCACCGACGGCAGCGCCCCGTGGTCCCCGAAGGACAGCTCGAATTCCAGCGGCACAAAGTCCGAGTGCCGCAGCTCCTCCGCCACCTGGTCGATGACCGCGCAGGCCGTGTTCCGCAGGCGGGCGAACAGATAGCGGAAGCGGGCGTTCTTCTCCCGGAAATTGTGCAGCTCCCGGGCCACATATTCGTCGATGTACCGCTGCACCAGGGCGTGGAGGGCCTCGTCGTCCACCTGGGCAAAGCCGCCCCGGGACAGCGCCTCCCGGGTGACGTTTTCCAGCAGGAAGTGCAGGAACGTTCCGATCTGGGGCGCGTCGAAGGCGGCCGGTTCCCGGGGCTTCGCCCGCAGGCCGTACTCCATGAAATAGGCGAAGTGGCAGGACCGCAGCCGCTCCAGCCGGGAGGCGGACATGGTGATGCGGTCGCCGTACAGCGCCCGCACCGCCGCCCGGGACAGCGAGCCGCGCTTCAGCTCCGCCGCCCGCTCCATGGCGGACAGCCGGTCCCGGAAGGCGGGGTTTCCGGCAAACCAGCGCCACAGCGCCCCGCCGGGAGCCTGTCCCGCCGCCTCCAGCGCGGGGAGCATGGCTGTTAAGCGGTACTCCTTGCCATTCCCTTCTTTTTCGATCTTCAGGCCGGGGAACAGCTCCCGCAGCCGCCCCACCGCAAAAGCGGGCCGCAGCTCCGTGCCGGAGACGTCCGTCACCGGATAGCTGACTGTCAGCCCCACCGTGGGCTGGGCCAGGGCGGCATAGAGGTTTTGCAGTTCGATGCTCATCCGCTCCATGCCCGTGGGGGCCAGCTCAATGCCCCGCTGGGCCAGCTCGTCCCGGTCGTCGTCGTTCAAAATGCCGCCGCTCTGGCCGGGGTC
>JAUNGH010000107.1 GCA_030524605.1 Oscillospiraceae bacterium
GACCATGAAGGGCGACGCCGCCTCTATCCAGGTCTACGAGGAAACTTCCGGCCTGGGTCCCGGCGCCGTGGTCGTCACCACCGGCGCGCCCATGAGCGTGGAGCTGGGCCCCGGCATGATCGAGGGCATCTACGACGGCATCCAGCGCCCGCTGGAGAAGATCGTGGAGAAGGTGGGCGCCTGCATCACCCGCGGCGTGGAGGTCCCCGCCGTGGATCACGAGAAGAAGTGGGAGTTCACCGCCACCGCCAAGGTGGGCGACAAGGTCACCGGCGGCGACATCATCGGCACCGTGCCCGAGACGCCCGTGGTGCTCCACAAGATCATGGTGCCCCCCACCCTCAGCGGCACCATCACCGATATCAAGAGCGGCTCCTTCAACGTGACGGAGACCGTCGCCACCCTGAAGACCGACGACGGCAGGGAAGTGCCCCTGACCATGATCCAGAAGTGGCCTGTCCGCGTGGGCCGTCCCTACACCAAGAAGTATCCGCCTAAGCGCCCCCTGTGCTCCGGCCAGCGGATCATCGACACCATGTTCCCCATCGCCAAGGGCGGCACCGCCGCCGTCCCCGGCCCCTTCGGCTCCGGCAAGACCGTGGTGCAGCACCAGCTGGCCAAGTGGTCCGACGTGGACATCGTGGTCTACATCGGCTGCGGCGAGCGCGGCAACGAGATGACCGACGTTCTGCGGGAGTTTCCCGAGCTGAAGGACCCCCGCACCGGCGAGTCCCTGATGAAGCGCACCGTGCTGATCGCCAACACCTCCGACATGCCCGTGGCCGCCCGTGAGGCCAGCGTGTACACCGGCATCACCATCGCCGAGTACTTCCGCGACATGGGCTACGACGTGGCCGTCATCGCCGACTCCACCTCCCGCTGGGCCGAGGCTCTCCGTGAGATGTCCGGCCGTCTGGAGGAGATGCCCGGCGAGGAGGGCTATCCCGCCTACCTGTCCTCCCGTCTGGCCCAGTTCTACGAGCGCGCCGGCTCCGTGGAGTGCATCGGTTCCGACGACCGCCGGGGCAGCCTGACCGCCGTGGGCGCCGTGTCCCCGCCGGGCGGCGACCTCAGTGAGCCCGTCTCCCAGGCCACCATGCGTATCGTCAAGGTGTTCTGGGCCCTGGATTCCTCCCTGGCCTACAAGCGCCATTTCCCGGCCATCAACTGGCTGAATTCCTACTCCCTGTATCTGGACACCCTGAAGCCTTGGTTTGACGAGAACTTCGGCCCCGAGTTCATGCAGAACCGCGGCCAGGCCATGAGCATCCTGCAGAACGAGGCCAGCCTGAACGAGATCGTCCAGCTGGTCGGCAAGGACGCCCTGTCTCCTGCGGACCAGCTGACCCTGGAGGTCGCCCGTATGATCCGCGAGGACTTCCTGCAGCAGAACGCCTTCACCGATATCGACGGCTACTCCAGCTATGACCGGCAGGAGAAGCTGCTGGCCATCATCCTCAGCTACGACAAGCTGTGCCGCTCCGCCATTGCCAAGGGCACGCCGGTGGTGAGCCTGTTCGATATCCCGGCCCGTGAGAAGATCGGCCGTGCCAAGAGCGTACCCGTGGAGGAGTATTCCCAGGCCTACGCCAAGATCCAGGCCGAGATGGAGCAGCAGATCGAAGCTGCTGCCGCCCAGGGAGGTGAGCTGTAATGATTCGTGAATACAAAACCGTAGAGGAGATCGTCAGCCCGCTGATGATGGTCCGCATGGTGGAGAACGTCACCTATGACGAGCTGGTGGAAGTGGAGCTGCACGACGGCTCCATCCGCCGCGGCAAGGTGCTGGAGGTCAACGGCGACACCGCCGTGGTCCAGCTGTTCGAATCCGCTGCCGGCATCAACCTGGCAGACGCCAAGGTCCGCTTCCTGGGCCACCCCCTGCAGCTGGGCGTGTCCGGCGACATGCTGGGCCGCGTGTTCAACGGCATGGGCCAGCCTATCGACGGCGGCCCCGACATCCTGCCCGAGGAGTACCGGGACATCAACGGCCTGCCCATGAACCCCGCCGCCCGCGACTACCCCAACGAGTTCATCCAGACCGGCGTCTCCACCATCGACGGCCTGAACACCCTGGTCCGCGGCCAGAAGCTGCCGATCTTCTCCGGCTCCGGTCTGCCTCACGCCAATCTGGCGGCCCAGATCGCCCGTCAGGCCAAGGTGCTGGGCGACGAGGCCACCAACTTCGCCGTCGTGTTCGCCGCCATCGGCATCACGTTTGAGGAGTCTGAGTTCTTCGTCAGCGAGTTCCGCCGCACCGGCGCCATCGACCGCACCGTGCTGTTCAGCAACCTGGCCAACGACCCCGCCGTCGAGCGTATTTCCACCCCCCGCATGGCCCTGACCGCCGCCGAGTATCTGGCTTTTGAAAAGGGCATGCAGGTGCTGGTCATCATGACCGACATCACCAACTACGCCGAGGCCCTGCGTGAGGTCTCCGCCGCCAAGAAAGAGGTCCCCGGCCGCCGCGGCTTCCCCGGCTACCTGTACACCGACCTGGCGACGCTGTACGAGCGCGCCGGCCGCCGCCTGGGCAACCCCGGCTCCATCACCCTGATCCCCATCCTGACCATGCCCGAGGACGACAAGACCCATCCCATCCCCGACCTGACCGGCTATATCACCGAGGGCCAGATCATCCTCAGCCGTGCGCTGTACCGCCAGGGCATCCATCCCCCCGTGGACGTGCTGCCCTCTCTGTCCCGTCTGAAGGACAAGGGCGTCGGCAAGGGCAAGACCCGGGAGGACCATGCGGACACCATGAACCAGCTGTTCGCCGCGTACTCCACCGGCAAGGACAACAAGGAACTGATGTCCATCCTGGGCGAGGCCGCCCTGACGCCCACCGACCTGCTGTATGCGAAGTTCGCCGACGAGTTCGAGCGCCGCTACGTCAACCAGGGCTACGAGGAGAACCGCTCCATCGAGGAGACCCTGGACCTGGGCTGGGAGCTGCTGAGCATTTTGCCCAAGGCGGAGCTGAAACGTATCAAACCGGAACTGATCGAAAAGTACTGGCCGAAGAAAGACGAGAATTGAGGAGGGGTGAGCCATGGCGAATATCACGGTAAGCCCTACCCGTATGGAGCTCACCCGCCTGAAAGGCAAGCTGCGCACCGCCCAGCGGGGCCACAAGCTGCTGAAGGACAAGCGGGATGAGCTGATGAAGCAGTTCCTGGACACGGTGCGGGAGGTCCGCGCCCTCCGCGCCGAGGTGGAGGAGGACCTGATGACGGTGCACAAGTCCTTCACCGTCGCCTCCGCCCTGATGAGTTCCGAGGCCTTGGAGCAGGCCCTGCTCTATCCCAAGCAGAGCGTGGAGCTGACCATGACCTTCCAGAACATCATGTCCGTCAATGTCCCTGTGTACGACTTCCAGACCAAGACCAAGTCCGATTCCGACATCTACCCCTACGGTTTCGCGGCCACCTCCGGCGAGCTGGATACCGCCGTGGACGCCCTGGGCCACGTGTTTCGCAAGATGCTGAAGCTGGCGGAGATCGAGAAATCCGCCCAGCTGATGGCGGAGGAGATCGAAAAGACCCGCCGCCGCGTCAACGCTCTGGAATACGTGATGATCCCCGACACCCAGGAGGCCATCCGCTATATCACCATGAAGCTGGATGAAAACGACCGCGCCACCACCACCCGGCTGATGAAGGTCAAGGATATGATCCTGAAAGAGAGCCTGGAGGAGAAGCGGGCCGAGAGCGCCAGAGCCATTGAGGCATTCGGCGCCGCGCAGGAGCAGGCGTAAGTCAAAAAACAGGCGCTGTTCAAGAGGAAGCAGGGCGGCCCATGCGGGCCGCCCTGCTTTTCATTTCGAATTCGCCGCCGGCAAAAAATTGCGATCCTTCCTTGACAATCCCCCGCGAAACAGAGATAATGTAACTTGTTGTATTGCGTTAATTTCTGGCATGGAGGTATTTTCATGGCACTTGATATGACCTTTTTTGACGAGATGGAAGCCCGCATTCCCAAGGGGAAGGTGCGCACCCGCTTTGCTCCGTCTCCCACCGGCTACATGCATGTGGGCAACCTGCGCACGGCGCTGTACACCTGGCTGATCGCCCGCCATGCCGGCGGCACGTTCATCCTCCGCATCGAGGACACCGACCAGGGCCGCTTGGTGGAGGGCGCCACCGACGTCATCTACCGCACCATGGCCGAGTGCGGCCTGACCCACGACGAGGGCCCCGATGCGGGCGGTCCCGTGGGCCCCTATATCCAGTCCGAGCGCCGCGGCCTGTACGGCAGGTACGCCGAGCTGCTGGTGGAGAAGGGCGCGGCCTACTACTGCTTCTGCGAAAAGACGGAGTCCGAGGAGGATTCTGGTGATTTCGACCGGGCCGACGACCCCTGCCGGGATCTGAGCGCTGAAGAGGTCGCTGCCAATCTGGCCGCCGGCAAGCCCTACGTCATCCGCCAGCGCATCCCCCGCGAGGGCACCACCACGTTCCACGACGTATCCTTCGGCGACATCACCGTGGAGAACAAGACCCTGGACGATCAGGTGCTGCTGAAGCGGGACGGCCTGCCCACCTATAACTTCGCCAACGTGGTGGACGACCACCTGATGGGCATCACCCATGTGGTCCGGGGCAGCGAGTATCTCAGCTCTGCCCCCAAGTACAACCTGCTGTATGAGGCCTTCGGCTGGGATATCCCCACCTACGTCCACTGCTCTCCCGTCATGCGGGATCAGCACAACAAGATGTCCAAGCGCCACGGCGATCCCTCCTATGAGGACCTGAAGGCCCAGGGTTATCTGACGGACGCCATCTTGAACTATGTGGCGCTGCTGGGCTGGGCCCCCAAGGGCGAGCGCAGCGAGCAGGAGATCTTCTCTCTGGCAGAATTGGTGGACGCCTTCGACATCGCGGGCATCTCCAAGTCTCCCGCTATTTTCGACATGGACAAGCTGACCTATTTCAACGCCACCTATCTCCGCGCCATGTCTCCCGAGGATTTTGCCAAAGCGGCCGAGCCCTATATCCGGGAGACCGTGAAGAACCCCGCCACTGACACCGCCGCCGTCGCCGCCCTGCTCCAGGCCCGGTGCGAGAAGCTGACGGACATCCCCGGGAAGGTGGACTTCTTCGACGCGCTGCCGGAGTACGATGTGGAGTTTTTCACCAACAAGAAGTCCAAGACCAACGCCGAGGTGGCGCTCAATATGCTGGAGGCGGCGATCCCCGCCCTGGAGGCCGTCACCGACTGGACCCAGGACGCCGTTCACGACACCCTGATCGACCTGGCCGCTGCCCTGGGCGTGAAGAACGCCACGCTGATGTGGCCCGTCCGCATCGCCGCGGCGGGCAAGCTGGTGACGCCCGGCGGCGCCGTGGAGCTGTGCCACATTCTGGGCAAGGACGAGACCCTGCGCCGTCTGCGGCAGGGCTGTGAGAAGCTGAAGGCATGAGGGGCGTCCTCAAATACCAGTTTGACGGGCTTCGGAACGCCTGGCACGACGGGCTGAACGGCGAGGCCAAGCGCTCCGCCATCGCCTTTTGCCTGCTGGCGGTCATCGGCTTTATCGCCTGCATGGCCCTGCCGGAGCTGCGGGAGCGGCTGGTGGCGCTGGTGGTGGACACCATCAGCGGCCTCGGCGCCGTTAATGAGGACGGCACCCTCTCCGCGCTGGGCATTTTCTCCAACAACCTGCGGGCCTGTGCCTTTACCATGGTCTACGGCCTGCTTCCCTTTATCCAGCTTCCGGCCCTGGCCCTTGGCATCAACGCCATGCTGCTGGGCGTTTTGGCGGCATGGTATGTTGCGGAGGGGGAGTCCATCCTGGTCTATCTCGCCGCTCTGCTGCCCCACGGCATTTTTGAGCTGCCGGCCCTGGTCCTGGCGTTTGCCATGGGCCTGTATGTCTGCGGGCAGCTGACACGCCGCTGCCGCAGGGATGAAAACGCCCTGCATGTGTGGGACTGCCTGGTGCTGATCTCCCGGATGCTGCTGCTGGTGCAGCTCCCCCTGCTGGCCGTGGCCGCCGTGATGGAGGCATATGTCACGCCGCTGCTGATCTCTCTATTTACCTGAGCTTTTCAAATTTCACATAAAGGACCGTGTTGACACATGAGCAAACTGACCATTCCCGCCGGCTACAAAATGCCGCTGACCAACAATGAGCTTCAGCGCGCCATTGAGCTGATCCACGCGGACTTTCAGCACAACCTGACAGTCCGCCTGAACCTGCACCGGGTCTCCGCGCCCCTGTTCGTGGACGGAAAGACCGGCCTGAACGACGACCTGAACGGCGTGGAGCGCCCAGTCTCCTTCGACATCCCCGACGTGGGGACCGACGGCCAGGTGGTCCACTCCCTGGCGAAGTGGAAGCGTCTGGCCCTGAAGCGCTACGAATTCAAGCTGGGCACCGGGCTGTACACCGACATGAACGCCATCCGCCGGGACGAGGAGGTGGACAACCTCCACTCCATCTACGTGGACCAGTGGGACTGGGAAAAGCACATCGACCCCCAGAACCGCACCGTCGAGTATCTGAAGGACACCGTTCAGGATATCGTTGGCTGTATCTGCGACACCGCGACGGCCCTGCGGAACGCCTTTCCCGCTCTGACCTTCAAGCCGGACCGGGACGTGTATTTCATCACCACGCAGGAGCTGGAGGACCGCTTCCCGGATCTGACCCCCAGCCAGCGGGAGACCGAGATCTGCCGGGAGCACCGCACCGTGTTCCTGATGCAGATCGGCAAGACCCTGAGATCCGGCATCAGGCACGACGGCCGCGCCCCGGACTATGACGACTGGGAGCTGAACGGCGACATCCTGATGTGGAACCCGGTGCTGGAGCGCAGCTATGAGGTCTCCTCCATGGGCATCCGGGTGGACGCCGCCGCACTGGACCGCCAGCTGACCGCTGCGGGCTGCGATTACCGCCGCCAGCTGCCCTTCCACCAGATGCTGCTAAACGGCGAGCTGCCCCAGTCCATCGGCGGCGGCATCGGCCAGTCCCGGCTGTGCATGCTGCTGCTGGGCACCTGCCACATCGGCGAGGTCCAGGCCAGCCTGTGGGACAAGGAGACGGTGGCGGCCTGTGAAAAGGCCGGCATCACGCTGCTGTAATGCGATACAGCTTCACAGAAACAAGAAAGCCCCTCTCCCGCGGGAGAGGGGCTTTCTTGTTTGCTTTATTGCAGGATATCCGCTGCCAGCGCATCCGCCAGCGCTTCCAGAGACTCCCGCTTGTCCGCCTTTACGGAGGACTTCAGGCTGACGGCGCCCTCCAGCACCGTCATGTTCTTCATGGCGCCGACGATATCGCCCATCTGCCGGGCGGCCTGGGCGGACCAGCTGCCGTTGTCGATAAAGGCCACCGTGCGGTTTTGCAGGCTGTGGGCCTTCAGATCCAGCAGCAAATTCTCCATGGGGGTGAAGATGGCGCCGTTATAGGTGGCGGAGGCCAGCACCAGATGGCTGCACCGGAACGCCTCGCCGACCAGCACGGAGACATCGGTGTGGGAGACGTCGTACAGGGCGATCTCCCGGACGCCCTTCTCCGCCAGACGGTTTGCCAGGATCTCGGCGGCGTTCTCCGTATTGCCGTAGACGGAGCCGCAGAAGACCGCCACGCCCCGGCTCTCCGGCGTGTATGTACTCCACCGCTGGTATTTTTCGATGAACCAGCCGATGTTCTCCCGCCAGATGGGGCCGTGGAGGGGGCAGATGCAGGCGATGTCCAGCCCGGCAGCCTTTTTCAGCAGGGCCTGGACCTGGGCGCCGTACTTGCCGACGATGTTGGTGTAATACCGCCGGGCGTCGTCCAGCCAATCCCGCTCGAAATTCACCTGATCGGCAAAAATGTTGCCGTTCAGCGCGCCGAAGGTGCCGAAGGCATCGGCGGAGAACAGGATCCTGTCCGTGGAATCATAGGTCACCATGACCTCCGGCCAGTGGACCATGGGCGCCATGACAAAGGTGAAGGTGTGGCGTCCGGTGCTGAGGGTGTCCCCCTCCTTCACCGTTACGGTGCGTCCGGTCAGGTCGATGTCGAAGAACTGGCCGATCATGGCAAAGGTCTTGGCGTTGCCCACCACCTGGGCCTCCGGATACCGGCGCAGGACATCTCCCAGGGTGGCGCAGTGGTCCGGCTCCATGTGGTTCACCACCACATAGTCCAGCGGACGGCC
>JAUNGH010000108.1 GCA_030524605.1 Oscillospiraceae bacterium
CCGGTGGCGGTGGCCCTGTCCGAGGACGGCGGCCTGACCTTCCCCCTGATCCGCCACATGGAGCTGGGCGAGGGCTATGTGGGCGCCGAGAACTCCACCAATAACATGCAGTATGAGTATCCCTACCTGATGCAGAGCGCCGACGGCATGCTGCATCTGGCCTTTGCGTACCAGACCCGCCGGGGCGTGAAGTGGATGTCCTTCTCCGAGGAGGATGTCATCGGCAAAAAGCGGGAGACCGTGGGCGTCTATAACCCCACGGCGGCACAAGTCAAATAAACAGGCTCTGCCGCCGCCCCTGCGGGGGCGGCGGCAGAGGAAAGAGGATCGCTTATGGAAAACAAATTTGAACTGGTGCATGTGGGCATCAACACCGGCAGCCCCGAGGAGGCGGACAAGCTGGCACAGCTGTTGAGCCGGATGTTCAACCTGGCTCCCCGCCACGGGCAGAAGTCGGAATTTGCCGGGAGCTATTTCGAGTGCATGAAGGCCCCCTTCCTGGGCACCAACGGCCACATCGCCATGCAGGCCGACGACCTGGAGGCCGCTGTGGAGGAGCTGCGGGACATGGGCTTTTCCTTCAACATGGACACCGCCGCCTACACCGAGACAGGCAAGCTGAAAAACGTCTATCTGAACGGCGAATTCGGCGGCTTTGCCATCCATATTTTGCAAAAGTAAGGGCGCGGCACATCCCTTTCGGCGGGAGCTTCCTCGGAAGCTCCCGCACTTTTTCGTTCAGGGGCATCCACGCCGCCGGCAGCTCTGCTTTCTCCGCGGCTTCGGCATACGGATGCTGGGGCGTTTTCCGGCCTGCAGGCCTGCGCTCCAGTTTTCCGGCGGGCCAGAGGCGCCGGATTCTCCCGCCGTCTGCCGCGGCGGACGCTTATCCTCTGACGCGTCTTTGCCAAATAAAGCCGTCCCCCTCCCGCTTCAGTGGAACTGTATCTCCACATCTGCGGCAGGGGGACGGCTTTACGGCGTATATCTTATGACAGCTGTAAAAAGATCATCAGCAAAAAGGTCAGACACAGGCTGACGGCTATGCTCAGGGAGTTCAGCACCCCATATACCGACGGCTTGCAGCCGCACTTCTCACAGTACACCATGGCCACCGAGGGGATGGGCGCCATCAGCGCCAGCACCGACACCTGACGGATGACCAGCGGCAGCGGCAGCAGCCACACCAGCAGCGCCAGGATCAGGTTGCCGCCATATCGCAGAGCCAGAATCTCCACAATCAGGCGGCGCTCCTCCCGCTCTGCCCGGACCTCAAACAGAATGCCGATCATCAGCATCGCCAAAAACGAGTTGGCTCCGCCGACGGTCGAGGTGATCTGATACACCGGATCCGGCAGTTGAATGCGGCATACTGCCAGCGCCATCAGAATCAGATACGTCATGAAGGGCACGGAGCGGGCCAGCTTGTCCGCGACAAAGCGGAGGCGCACCCGCTCTCCGCCCTCCCCGGCGGCCACCACAGCGTAGGAGATGCCGGAGTTGACCGGACAGTTTCCGGCGTCAAACATGGAGACGCCGATCAGCGCATCTACAGGCAGGAAACTCTGGACAAAGGGCAGAACAAAGGTGCCGATGTTATAGCTGGAGACATTCAGGGCGTACAGCGCCCGGATTTCCAGGGGTTTGTTCCCGGCCCGCCGCAGGCCCAGGGCCAGCAGGAGAAAATTGCCCGTCAAGGCAATCACGATCAGCGCCAGATAGCCGGCGTCAAATTGAAACGTGCGGAAGCCGGTGATAAGCGCCGCAGGCAGTGTCAGATTCACGACGATGCGGGAAATAGCCTTGGCATCTTCCGTGCGGAAGACGCCAAGCCGCTTCAGGGCATAACTGGCGAAAATCATCAGGGCCAGCCCGGCCGCTTTGCTCAGGATCGCGTCCATTTCTCAGCCCATCATCAGCTTCGGCACGAACATGGACAGGGGCTGGCAGAACGTCACCAGCAGCAGCACCAGGACCATCATGGCATAAAACGGCAGGCAGGCCTTGGTGGCGTCCTCGATCTTGATGCGGCCGATGGAGCAGCCCGCAAACAGGGCTGCGCCCACAGGCGGCGTGCACAGGCCGATGGCCAGGTTCAGGATCAGCATGGCGCCGAACTGCACAGGCTCCATGCCCAGCTGGGTGGCCACAGGCAGCAGGATGGGCGTCAGGATCAGGATCAGCGGGCCCATGTCCATGATGCAGCCCAGGATCAGGCACATGACGTTGATAAGCAGCAGGATGACCACCGGGTTGTCGGAGATGCCCAGCAGCAGGTTGGTGACCATGGTTGGGATCTTCAGATAGGCCAGCAGCCAGCCGAACATGGAGGCGGTGGAGATCAGGGCCATGACCATGGCGATGGTCCTGAGGGACTTGCGCAGGATGTCCCCGAACTGGCGCAGGGGGATCTCCCGGTAGATGAAGAAAGTGACGATGAAGGCATACACCACGGCGACGGCGGCAGACTCGGTGGCGGTGAACCAGCCAAAGATGACACCGCCCACGATGATGATGCAGGTCAGAAGGCCCAGGAGGGCGTCCTTGGTGGCCTTCCAGATCTCCCGCAGGGACATCAGGCGGCCCTTGGGATAGTTGCGCTTCCGAGCGATGATGGCGGTCATGATCATCAGGGCGATACCCAGCAGAATGCCGGGGATCAGGCCGCCCATGAACAGCTGGCCGATGGAGACGCCGCCGCCCGCCGCCATGGCAAAGAGGATCATGTTGTGGGAGGGCGGGATCATGACGCCCTGACAGGAGGAGGTCACCGTGACGGCCACGGAGAAGTCCTTGTCATAGCCGGAGTCGGTCATCATGGGGATCAGGATGGAGCCGATGGAGGAGGTGTCCGCCACGGCGGAGCCGGAGATGCCGCCGAAGAACATGGACGCCAGGATATTCACCTGGGCCAGGCCGCCCCGCATCCACCCCACCAGCGCGTTTGCAAAGGTGATGAGCCTGCGGGAGATGCCGCCCTGGCCCATGATCTCGCCGGCCAGGATGAAGAAGGGAATGGCCAGCAGGGAGAAGGACTGGACGCCGTTGACCATCCGCTGAAACAGCGTGGCCAGGGGGATGTTCAGGTATAGCGCCGTCAGCACGGAGGAAATACCGAGGGTGAAGGAAATGGGCATCCGCATCATCAGCAGGATCACAAACGAACCCAGCATAATGGCGATGGCAATGGTGGTATCAGGCATGGGTATCCTCCTTCCCGGCGTCGCCGCCGTTTTCAGGGAAAATCTTTTTCTCCTGCTTGGCCGCCGCCAGAACGGCATTGACCAGCACCAGCAGGCCGGACAGTGGCAGGATCACATACAGCACCGCGCTGGGCATCTTGGTGGCAGGCATGGTGGAGAGCTTGGTCATGTTCATGATCAGGATCCCGTAATACACCATGGTGCCGCCGAAGATGGCGATCAGGATGTAGTCGATGCTCTCCAGCACGCTGATGGCCTTTTCAGGCAGCTTGGCGGTGAACATCTCGATGCTGATGTGGATCTTCTCCAGCACGCCGATGGCCATGCCGATGAGGCTGAACCAGACCAGCATCAGCGTGGCGATCTCCTGGGTCCAGGAAAACCCCTGCTTGAAGATGTACCGGAGGATGACGTCCGTAAAGACGATGACGGTCAAGATCACCATGCAGATCATGGCAAACCACTCCAGCGCCCTGAACAAAACGCGGCATGCCTTCCGCAAAAAGTTCATAAAATTTCTCCTTTCAGCCGTGTTATCAACGAAAGGGCGGCCTGTGCAGGCCGCCCTTTTGCTTCATGGATCAGCCCAGAGCCTGGACGCGCTCCACGATGGCCTTCTGCTCGTCGTTCAGGAAGGTATCATACATGGGGGCAACGGCGTCCTGGAAGGCCTTGAGTTCGTCATCGGTCAGGGTGGTCAGGGTGCAGCCCTTTTCCAAGGCGACTTCGGCGTTCTTGGCCTCGGACTCCTCCCATGCCTCACGGTGCCAGACCTCGGCCTCCTTGGCGCAGTCGAAGATGATCTGCTGATCCTCGGCGGACAGCTTGTCCATCGTCTGCTTGGAGGCCAGAATCATGTCGGGCATGTAGGAGTGGCCGTCATAGGTCCAGTAGGGGGCAACCTCCCAGAAGGACATCTCGATATAGGAGGTCATATTGTTCTCCGCGCCGTCCACAACGCTTGTCTGAATGGAGGAGTAGATATCGTTGAAGGGCAGGCCCACGCCGGCGGCGCCCAGGCAGTCCATCATGGTCAGCATCAGGTCGGACTCGGAGACGCGGATCTTCATGCCGGCCATGTCGGCGGGGGTGTGGATCTCCTTCTTGGAGTTGAAGAAGTTGCGGGAGCCGGGATGCAGATAGGTGATGCCCACCAGGTTGTTATCCTTGAAAGTCTCAAAGACCTCCTGGCCGATCTCGCCGTCCAGAACCTCGAAGAGATGGTCCACACTGGTGTACTCATAAGGCATCTGCAGGGCGTTCATCAGAGGGGCGAACTCGGCGGAGGCGCCGGAGGACACGCGGGTGAAGTCCAGGCCGCCGAACTGGCACTGCTCGATAGTGGAGCGCTCGTCGCCCAGCTCACCGGCAAAGTGGCACTCGATGGTGATGCGGCCATCGGTCTTCTCATTCACCAGGTCGGCAAACATCTGGCAGGCCTGGCTGGTGATGTGCTCGGCATTGTGGCTGTTGGCCAGACGCAGAACCACGGTCTCGCCGCTGGGCGTTTCAGGGGTTTCCTCGCTGGGAGTTGCGGAGGGGGTCTCCGTATTGCCGCCGCCGCAGGCGGTGCAGAGAGCCAGCAGCACACAGACCGCCAGCAGGGATGCAAGAAGCTTTTTCATGTCTTTTCCTCCATAAAATAATGTTAAGGTACGCTTTCTGCTGTAATTTCATTTTATCCAATGGGAAAATATTAAGAAATCGTAAAGTCTTGCTCTTATTCTGTCTATTTTTTGACAGAATCCAAATGCTTTCCGTTATTTTTGTGCAAATCAGACAAGGGCAGGCGTTTCGCCTGCCCTTGTCTCAGTCCTCTGTCGTCATTTTTCCTGTTTTGCTGTGCTGCGGTAGACAGACGGCGTGTAACCTGTCGCCCTCTTGAAGACTTTCGCAAAGTAATTGGAGTCCAGATAACCCACAGCGCGTCCCACTTCGCTGACCGTCATCTCCGTGGACCGCAGCCGCTTTTTGGCCTGCTCGATCCGATAAGCCGTGAAATACTCCAGAAATGTCTTGCCGGTGGCGGTTTTGACCTGGCGGGAGAAGTAAAACGGGCTCATCCCCATGCTCTCCGCCGCCGCTTCCAGGGAGACGTCCTCCGTATAGTGCCGCCGGATCCACACATTCAGCGCCGTCTGGAAAGGAGATTCCTCCGCAGCCGCCTGAGGAACCACATCGAAAAACCGCTGCAGCGTCTCCCGCAGGTCCGTCTCCGCCGCAGGCTTGAGTAAATACTCCTCCGCGCCTGAGCGGAGGGCGCCCACGGCGTAGTCAAACCTGTCGTAGGCCGTGAGGAAGATCATGTGGACATCCGGCTGCTGCTGTTTGATGACCGCAGCAGCCTCCAGTCCGTTTTTCACAGGCATTTCGATATCCATGAAGACCATCTGCGGCCGAACCTGCATGGCTTTCAAAACAGCTTCGTTCCCGTCGGCGGCTGTTTCGATCAGCCCCCTGTCCCCCAGGATGCTCCGCAGCCGGGATGCCATGGCCTCCCGGCTCTTTGGCTCGTCCTCCGCCACCAAAATCTTAATCATGCCTGCTCCCCTCCTCCGATGATAATACGGGCAGTGGTGCCCAGCCCCGGAATGCTGAACACGTCCAGATGCCCGCCGCTGAGTTCCATGCGTTCCTTGATATTGTCAAGTCCCACGGAGCGGTGCCTCTCCCCCGCCGGCAGGCGTTTGGTGTCAAATCCGCAGCCGTTATCCGTGACGGTGATGGTAATGCCCCGCCGCCCCCGGCGGGTCCGGACGCGGATCTGACCGCCTTCGGCGCGCTCCCGCAGACCGTGGAGGATCGCATTTTCCACCAGCGGCTGCAAGATGAACTTCGGCACGGTCACATCCTCCAGCGCCGGGTCTGAGATAATCTCCATGGCGATACGCTCCCCATAGCGGGTCTCCTGCAGTTCCATGTAGTCCCGCAGGAGGCGGATCTCCCTGCCCAGGGGGACGAGTTTTTCGTCGCTCTCCAGGGAATAACGGAAAAACCGGGACAGCCGCGTAATCAGGTTTTCCGAGAGCGGAGCGTTTTCCTCCCGCGCCAGGGCCGCGATGGTGCCCAGCGTGTTGAAGAGGAAGTGGGGATTGATCTGGCTTTGCAGCTGGGCAAAGCGGCCCTCCTGCAGGCGGCGCTGCATCTGCTCCGCCTCCACCTCCTTTTCCAGAAGATGCTTTTCCATCTCCGCCTGCTTTTCCAGGCTGTCGATGGTGCGGCGGATTTCCAGCTGCATCAGGTTGAAGGAGCGGGCCGTGCGGCCCAGTTCATCCATGCTGGAAATCTCCAGCGGCGGCGCGTCATAGCAGCCTGTGCTGATGGTGTCCGCCGCCCGCCCAAGGTCTGTCAGCGGTTTGATAACGCTTTGCGTAAAGAGCAGCAGCGCCAGGCCCATCAGCACGGTCACCGCCACCATAAACCCCGCGAAGCGCCGGATGCTGCCAGCGTTGGCCGCGGCGATCTGGTTCCACTGTTCACCCCCCTGGACCATGCGGCTGTGCAGCAGTTCCCGGATATACCCGTCGATATACGCCGCCTGGGTCTTCAGGGACAGGTATTTTTCGATCATGTGCTCCTGATCCTCCATCCCCAGCAGAAGTCTCTGGGAATTCCGATAATGCTCCATCGCATTGCAGATGGCCCGCTTCAGGGCGTATTCCGACAGGATGTCCGTCTCAATATCCGGCTGCATCGCCGCCAGCTGCCGGTTGGTCTTTTCTATGGCCGCCAGGTAGTCCTCCCGGGCGTCCTCCCGGGACGATGGGCGCATAAACTTCTCCAGGCTCACGTTCTCCGCCGAAAAGGCGTCCATAAAACCCGTAATGTCAATATACTCATTCATAATCACATCGGATTCCCGGCTGAAGGACTGCAATTGCAGCATGGCCGCCACCGCCAGAAACCAGATCGCGGCCAGCATAGTCCCCATCAGCAGCATGCATTTCAGCCTGATCGACATATTACGCCAGAGTTGACAAATGTACTTCATCCCGTAAACTCCCGCTCCCTTCTAAAATCGGCAAAACCAGTATAGCAGATGAATCTTCATTATGCCATGCCATTTGATATGAAATGCTCAGGCGCCCCCCAAGGGGACGCCTGAGCACTTTGGGAATACAAACATGCTTTTCATCTGCCGCACGCTCCGCCGCAATCAAGCGGGGATGATCTCGATCCAGTATCCGTCGGGGTCGCTGATAAAGTAGATGCCCATGGCGGGATTTTCAAAGCAGATACAGCCCATGGCCTTGTGCTTTTCATAGGCCGCCCGGAAATCCGCCGCCTGCATGGCCAGGTGGAACTCGCACTCCCCAAGGTCGTATTTCTGGGGATGGTCCCGCAGCCATGTCAGCTCCAGCCGGAAGCCCGTCTTCCCGTCCCCCAGGAACTGGATGACAAAGCTGCCGTCCTCCGCCTCCTTCCGGCGCACCGGCTCCAGGCCCAGCGCGTCCCTGTAGAATTGGATGGACTTGTCCAGATCAGACACGTTGAAATTAAAATGGTTGAATGAAAACATATTGCTCACCTCGATCTCAGTATAGCATCCGGCAGTCTTTCCCGCAAGCCTTGAAAACTGCACAAAGCCGGTGTCCGGCAGGCCGCCATTTTGCCCGGTCCCGCTTCCGCCGGAGGAAACGCCGTGCGGCGCAGCGATAAAGGCTCCCCGGACAGGTGTCCGGAGAGCCTTTTGCCGCTTTTCAGGGAATCGGGAATCTGTATGTCAGAGCCGGTGGGAGCGCTCACTGTGCCGCCGCCAGCTTCTCTGCCAAAATTCGTTCTTTCAGGATCGGATAGACCTCGTAGATATCATGAATGCTGTAGGTGGGCTTCACATCCCTGGACACATCCTTGTCGCGGGACGCGGTCAGATGGGAGTGGATGTGGAACGTCACGCCGAAGCCCACCTTCTGGGGGCCGATAACATCCCGTGAAAATGTG
>JAUNGH010000109.1 GCA_030524605.1 Oscillospiraceae bacterium
CTGAAAAGGAAAGAGACAAACAGCTCAAAGAGGCGCTTGAAGCAGTTAGAAAGTATCCTGAATATAGACAGCAAAGCATTGAGATTCAGCAGAAACTCGAAAGTGAGATCCAAGGGTTGCGATTAGCACAACAGGAAAACACGAGTAAACTTATAACAATGGAAGAGGACTCTAAGCGGAGAGAGAGGAACAAACTTCGTGATCGTCTCCTTCAGAATTATAGGTATTACACAAGCAAGGAACACAATCCTGCAAAAGCATGGACGAGAATGGAATCAGACGCTTTCTGGGAATTATTTGGAGACTACGAAGGAACAGACGGAAATGGATATGTACATACTGTCGTACAACCTGAAATGAACCTGCTGACGGTTATTGAAATGGATGACACAGGCGGTATTGCAGATCTGATGAAGCAGCGCAAATGATAAAACATTGGGTTTGACAAAAGGGAATTTGATGTTATAATATGTGGCGATTACTACCTATTATAATAAGGAATCCAATTTAATGTCAGGTTACTATTTTACCACAAATTTTACCACATTTGACTTACTTGTGATGAATACAGACGACATTAGACGGAATATAAAAGTTCTTGGATTTGTTGAAAATGAAGGAGTCGGCAACAGATGAAGCCACATGAAATTCGTATGAGACAATTCCCCACCATGAAGCCCCTGGACTAAAGCAGTTCGTGAGCCGCCGCCCAGGTGAGCGGAAACAGGGCCTGCTGGTCCAGGCCACAGACGGCGGCCATGGCGTCCTGATATGCTTCAAAGAGCGTCTTTTGCGTATCCGTCATGGCTTCCAGCAAGGAGTCCCCCCTGCTGTTCCGTCAGGTACTCAAGCGCGACAGTCATTGCAAATCAACTCCTTGGGATCCATGATTTTCGTATGAATGTGAAAATAATGAATCTTCAAGAGGGTTATGAAAGTGTTTTGCGAACAGCTTAAAAATCTGCGGATGGAACGCCGGATTTATCAGCGGGAAGCTGCGGAACATCTGGGAGTCAACATGCGCGCCTGTCAGAACCATGAATGCGGACAGAGTGAGCCGAACATCGGCAGACTGATCGCCCTTGCTGGTTATTCCGGCGTGACGCTGGACTACCTGACAGGGCGGACGTACAGCCGTACCTGACAGGCACGCGGAGGCCGCACCCCCCATTTTCTTTTCGGTTGCGCCGAAAAGAAAACGGGCCGTGCACGGTCCAAAAGAAAAGGCGCGTTTGGGGTCCAACTTTGCCCCTTTGGGGCAAAGTTGGACAACGGGAGTTGTGCGAATCGGGACGGTGCGGACTTACCGGGCTTGATCTGGGTGCGCTGAACGTCGGCGGTTTTCCGGCGTTTAAGCCGCAAGTTGGAATGCGGGGCACAGATTTGTGGGCGCTTGTCGCAAGGGCTGCATCATCCCACCCGTGCATTCCGCTTCGCTATGCACTTCGTGGGTGGCTGTTCCGCATTGGGTGCAAGCGGTGTGCCGGGGGGCGGCAACTATGCCACACACGGGGGATGCCCTGCGGATACTTCCCCCCTGTTGCGTAGGGCGGGGCGTCCCCGCCCTGCTGCACGTCAAAATTTTTCCCAACTGCCCTGCTTACAAAACCCCTCCGTAGGGGCGGATATCATCTGCCTGGTTCCGGTCGTTGCCCGCGTTTCGGGCGGATCATATCCGCCCCTGCAAAGGTCCGTATCAAAAACCAGCGCGGTGTGCAGCGAAGCGGCGGGGCCAGAGACGCAAGCCCGTGTATCAAGAACCCACAGGTCTGCCCCCCAACGCGGCAAATGCGGTTTAAACGCCGGAAAACTGCCGACGTACAGCGCAGGCGGATAAAGACGTACAAATTTTCGCCATCCCGATTCGCACGGTCCCCGCATTTCGGCCGAATTTTCCCACAAGGGGAAATTTTGGGCCGCAAAGCGTTTTTCCTCTTGGACCGTGCACGGCCCGTCAAGGTGAGCCGTGAAGCGGCGAGAGGGCCCTTTGTAGGGTTCTCTTTTTGCCGCGGCAAAAAGAGAATGGGGGCGCATTCCCCACGTGCCTGTCAGGCACGACCTCCCGCCCTGCCCGCAGGGCGGACCCCATACCAACCCCGAAAGGAGGCACCAGCCATGGAGACCATCACCAGCCGGACCAACCCGCTGTGTACCCATCTCCGCAAGCTGGCGGCCTCCGTTTCCTATCGCCGGACCTGCGGCGAATTCCTCTGCGACAGCCCCAAGCTGCTGGAGGAAGCCCTCCTGCGCGGAGCGGCTCTGCACACCGTGATCTTCACGGAAACCGCCGCCCTGCCGCCTATCCCGGCGGGCGTCCGCCTGGTCCGGGTGTCGGCCGACGTGATGAAGTCCGTCTCCCCGGCCCAGACGCCCCAGGGCGTGCTGTCCGTCTGCGCCATGCCGGACCGCCCGCTGCCAAAGCGCCTGGAGGGCAGGCGCTACGTTGTTCTGGACGGCGTTCAGGACCCGGGCAACGTGGGCACCATCCTCCGCACCGCCGACGCCTTCCGGGCCGACGGGCTGTTTTTGGTGAACGCCTGCGCCGACCTGTACAACCCCAAGACCGTCCGGGCCACCATGGGCGCGGTGTTCCGCTGCCCGGCGTGGGCCTGCGGCGCGGACGAGCTGGCGGCCCTGCTGAAAACCAGTGGCCTGCCGCTGTACGGCGCGGCCCTTCGGACTGATACCCTGGACGCTCGCACCGTGGACTACAGCCGCTGCGCCGTTGCCATCGGCAGCGAGGGCCGGGGCCTTTCCCGGGAAATGCTGGCGGTGTGCGATCAAACCGTCCTGATCCCCATGCAGGCGCATTGTGAATCTCTGAACGCGGCCATCGCCGCCGCCGTGCTGCTGTGGGAGGCGGCGCGGAACGACTGATACGGAAGGGAGGCGGGCCTATGTCCGCGCTGAAGTACTGGCTGTGGCTGACGGAGCTGCGGGGTCTTGCCAACCAGACCCGTCTGGCGCTGCTGCGCCATTTCAACACCCCGGAGGACGTATTTTACGCCGACGCCGGGGAGATCCTGCTGACAGAGGGCATCACCCGGGAGCAGGCCGCCCTTCTGGAAAACCACGACCTCTCCGCCGCCGACAAGATCCTGGCGGACTGCCAGCGGCTGAACATCCACATCCTGACCTTCCAGGACGCCGGATACCCCGCCAGATTGAAGAACATCTACGATCCGCCCGGCCTGCTGTATATGAAGGGCCGTCTGCCTGCCTTTGACGAGGAGCTGACGGTGGCCGTGGTGGGCACCCGGGACTGCACGCCCTACGGCGTGGCCTGCGCGGAAAAGCTGGGCTACGGCCTGACCTGCGGCGGCGCCGTGGTGGTCAGCGGCCTGGCCCGCGGCATCGACGCGGCGGCCACCCGGGGCGCTCTCCGGGCCGGCGGCGTCACCGTGGGCGTGGTGGGCAACGGACTGGATATCCATTATCCCTATGAGAGCCGCTATCTCTATGAGGACGTGGCCGCCGCGGGTGTGCTGCTGTCCGAATACCCGCCCGGCGTGTTTCCCGCCAAGTCCCATTTCCCCGCCCGGAACCGCATCCTCTCCGGTCTGTCCGCCGCCACGCTGGTGGTGGAGGCGCCGGAGCGCAGCGGCGCGCTCATCACCGCTGAGACGGCCATGGAGCAGGGACGGGAGGTCTTCGCCGTCCCCGGCCCCATCGACGCGCCTGCCAGCGTGGGCTGCAACCGTCTGATCCGGGACGGCGCGGGCCTTGTGACGGACGCCTGGGACATTCTGGAGGGCTACACCGAGCGGTTCCCGGACAAGCTGCGCCGGGACCGGGCCAGGCAGGTCCCCCAGGTGCTGGGCTACCAGGCCCGGCAGAGGACGGAGGCCAAGCCCGTGCCGTCTTCCCTCAGCCTGTCCCATAACGACCTGAGCCTGACCGACGACCAGATCGCCCTGCTGCAAGCTCTCGGCACCGAGGAGCCGGAGCTGGTGGACGACCTGATCCAGCGGACCGGCATCCCCACCCGGCGGGTGCTGTCCGCGCTGACGGTCCTTGAAATTGAAAATCTGGTCCGGCAGCACAGCGGAAAGCGCTATACCCGCGCCGTGACCTTGACGGAATAAATGCGCGCCCGAACGCGGGCGCTTGGAGGTAAGTATGGCAAAACACAGCTTGGTCATCGTGGAGTCCCCCGCGAAGGCCAAAACCATCGGCAAATACCTGGGCAAGGACTTTGAGGTCAAGGCCTGCATGGGCCACCTGCGGGATCTGCCCAAGAGCACCCTGGGCGTGGACGTGGAGAAGGACTTCGAGCCGGTCTACAAGCCCATCAAGGGGAAGGAGGACATCATCAGCGACCTGAAAAAGTCCGCCAAGGCGGCGGACATGGTCTATCTCGCAACCGACCCGGACCGGGAGGGCGAGGCCATCTCCTGGCATTTGAAGTCCCTGCTGGACCTGCCGGATGAAAAGACCCGCCGGGTCACCTTCAACGAGATCACCAAGAAGGTGGTGCAGGAGAGCATCCGGCAGCCCCGGGACATCGACCAGAACCTGGTGGACGCCCAGCAGGCCCGCCGCATCCTGGACCGCTTGGTGGGCTATGAACTCAGCCCCCTGCTGTGGAAGAAGATCCGCCGCGGCCTGTCCGCAGGCCGGGTCCAGTCCGTGGCCACCCGCATGGTGGACGACCGGGACCGGGAGATTGAGGAGTTCCAGCCTGAGGAGTACTGGACCCTGGACGCCAACCTGCTGGGCACCGATGTGAAAAAGCTCCCCTTTGCCGCCCGCTACCACGGGAAGAACGGCAAGAAGGCGGAGCTGAAAAGCGAGGCGGAGGTGGACGCCGTGATCCGGGAGACGGAGAGCGGGCCGTTCACCGTCAAGAGCGTGAAGCGCACCGACAAACAGCGCAGCCCGTCCCCGCCCTTCACCACCTCCACCATGCAGCAGGAGGCGTCCCGCAAGCTGTCCATGACGCCCCGGCGTACCATGGCCATCGCCCAGCAGCTGTACGAGGGCGTGGAGATCGAGGGCGAGGGCTCCGTGGGCCTCATCACCTATATGCGTACCGACTCCCTGCGGCTCAGCGAGGAGGCCATCGCCGCCGCCAAGGAGTTTATCGTGGGCCGCTACGGCCAGGACTACTATCCCGCCCAGGCCCACCGCTACAAGGCCAAAGCGGGCGCCCAGGACGGCCACGAGGCCATCCGCCCCAGCAATGTCAACTGGACGCCGGAGCAGGTGAAAAAGGATCTGACCGGCGAGCAGTACCGCCTGTACCGCCTGATCTGGAGCCGCTTCGTGGCCTGCCAGATGGCAAACGCCGTGTACGACAGCGTGGCGGTGGAGGTGGAGTCCAACAGCCACAGCTTCCGGGCCAGCTCCTCCAGCCTGAAATTCTCCGGCTACACCGCCGTGTATGAGGAGGGGAAGGACGAGGAGAAGGAGGAAAAGGAATCCCCGCTGCCCGCGCTGAAGGAGGGGGAGATCCTGGACTTGAAGGACTTCTCCAAGGACCAGCACTTCACCCAGCCCCCCGCCCACTATACCGACGCCACCCTCATCCGCGCCATGGAGGAGCAGGGCATCGGTCGCCCCTCCACCTACGCGCCCACCGTGTCCACCATCCTGGACCGGGAGTATGTCATCAAGGAGGGCAAGTACCTGCGCATCACCAACCTGGGCCGAGTGGTGACGGGGCTGATGAAGGATAAATTCACCGACATCGCCGATCTGCAGTTCACCGCCCACATGGAGCAGAAGCTGGACTCCGTAGAGGAGGGCGCCACCCCATGGAAGGGCGTTCTACGGGATTTCTACGGAGATTTTGACAAGAACCTCAAGCAGGCGGAGAAGGACCTGGACGGCACCCGCATCAAGGTGCCCGACGAGGTCAGCGAGGAGATCTGCCCGGAGTGCGGGCGGAACCTGGTGGTGAAGTCCGGCCGGTTCGGCCGCTTCCTGGCCTGTCCGGGCTATCCGGAGTGTACCTTCACCATGCCTCTGGTGGTGGAGATGCCGGGCCGCTGCCCCAAGTGCGGCGGGCGCATCATGAAGCGCACCGGCACCAGCAAAAAGACCAGCAAGCAGTACACCTACTACTGCTGCGAGCATCTGAACAGCAAGGACGAGGCCGCCAAGTGCGACTTTATGACCTGGGACGTGCCGGTGAAGGACGACTGCCCGGTCTGCGGCCACACGATGTTCAAAAAGGCGGGCAAGGGCTTCAAAAAGCCCTTCTGCATCAACCCGGAGTGTTCCAATTTCCTGCCGGAGGAGAAGCGGGGGTACCAGAAGAAGCCTGCGGCGGAGGAGAAGAAGGACGAGGCCGCCCCGGCGGCGGAGGAGCCTGTCAAGAAGCCCGCCGCCAAGAAGCCTGCGGCGGCGAAAAAGACCACAGCCGCCAAGAAGGCCGAAACGACGAAAAAGACCACGACGGCCAAAAAGACTGCCGCCGCGAAGAAGACTGCGGCGAAGAAGACCGCCAAAAAGGCGGAGGATTAACCCAGCTCCCGGGCCACGGCCCAGGTGGCCTGAAACATGGCTTCCAGCTCCATCAAATCACGTCGGTGCTCCGCAGCCCGGAGTTTTTCCAGCGCGGCCTGCTGTTCCGGTGTCAGAAGCTTTTGCAGGGCGGTGTCCTGTGTCTCCAAAGCGGCGGCGTTTTTCAGATAGGGCGGGCCCGGGAGATAGTTTTCAACGAGGTTGTCCAGGATATAGTCGAACAGGGTTTGCATAAGGCCGGTCATGGGTATCATCTCCAATTATGAACTTTAACTTCAATTATAGTGAAGTTAAAGTTCGAAGTCAAGGGGTTACTATGGAAATTTTTGCAGAGAGATTGAAAGAACTGCGAAAAGCGAACCGCCGGACATCCAAAGAGATGTCGGAATATCTGGAGGTTTCTCAGCGGGCGTATTTGTATTACGAATCGGCAACCCATTATCCGGATGTTCCGAGGCTGTTGAAGCTGGCGGACTTTTTTGGCGTGACCACGGATTATTTACTGGGGCGCACGGACGTGCGGTGAGGCGATCCGCCCCCGCCCGTCAGGGCGGCCATTCCCAACCATCTCATAAAGACAGAAGGACAAGCCTATGCAAGTAACAGTCATCGGCGCGGGCCTTGCCGGCAGCGAATGCGCCTGGCAGCTGGCCCAGCGGGGCATCGACGTGACCCTCCGGGAGATGAAGCCGGAGAAAAAGACCCCCGCCCACACAACGGAACATTTCGCGGAGCTGTGCTGCTCCAACTCCCTGCGCTCCGACCAGCTGGAAAACGCCGTGGGCCTGCTGAAAGAGGAGCTCCGCCGCCTGGACTCCCTGATCCTCGCCTGCGCCGACGCCACCCGGGTGGAGGCCGGCGGCGCCCTGGCGGTGGACCGCCACGGCTTTGCCGCCCTGGTGACGGAGCGGGTGAAAGCCCACCCCCGCATCGCCGTCATCCCCGGCGAGGTCACGGAAATCCCCCCTGAGGGCGAGGTGGTCATTGCCTCCGGCCCCCTGACCTCCGACGCTCTTGCAGAAAAGCTCCAGGAATTGCTGGGAGAGGACACCGCCCTCCATTTCTTCGACGCGGCGGCCCCGCTGGTCTCCGCCGACAGCGTGGACATGGAGAAAGCCTGGTTCGGCTCCCGCTATGACCGGGGCACGGCGGATTATGTCAACTGCCCCATGAACGCGGAGGAGTACGATGCCTTCTGGCAGGCCCTGACCACCGCCCAGGAGGCGGAGGTCCACGGCTTTGAGGACAGGATGGTCTTCGAGGGCTGCATGCCCGTGGAGGTCATGGCCCGCCGTGGCCACGACACGCTGTGCTACGGCCCCCTGAAGCCCCGGGGCCTGAAGGACCCCCGCACCGGACGGGAGCCCTACGCCGTGGTGCAGCTCCGCCGGGACAACGCCGGCGGCACGGTGTACAACCTGGTGGGCTTCCAGACCCACCTGCGCTTTCCGGAGCAGCGGCGGGTGTTTTCCATGATCCCCGCTCTCCACGACGCGGAGTTTCTGCGCTACGGCGTCATGCACCGCAATACATTCCTGAATTCCCCCCGCCTGCTGGACCGCTATTACCGCCTGAAGGCGGAGCCGCGCATCTCTTTTGCCGGACAGATGACCGGCGTGGAGGGCTATGTGGAGTCCGCCGCCTCGGGTTTTCTGGTGGGCGTG
>JAUNGH010000110.1 GCA_030524605.1 Oscillospiraceae bacterium
GGAGCAGCCGCTTGATGTTGGCCCGGTGCTGCCACACCACCAGCCCGCCGCAGGCAAAGGCCAGGATCACGATGACGGGATCGGGATAGCAGTACCAGGAGATGAACGGAAAGCTGGCCCCCGCCCACAGAGAGCCCAGGGACACATACCGGGTCAGGATGGTCAGGAGCAAAAACCCGCCCCAGACCACCAGGGCGATGCGCCAGTCGATCATGATGGCGATGGTGCCGCCGGAGAGGATCCCCTTGCCGCCCTTGAACTTGAACATGCAGGGGAACATGTGGCCCAGCAGGCAGAAGACGCCGGCCCAGTATTGGCCGAACAGGGCCCACATTCCGCTGATCCGAAGACTGGCCGCATAACCAAACCGCCCGCAGAAATAGCCAAGATACCAACTGCCGAACTTCAGGGCCACCACCGCTTTCAGCACGTCCGTCAGGATGACCACGGCGGTCAGGGGGCCGCCGAACGTCCGGTAGAAGTTGGTCAGACCCGCGTTGCCGCTGCCGTGGTTCCGCACATCATCCCGCAGGATATACTTGGAGACGATGACCGCCCCGTTGAAGCAGCCGCAGAAATAGGCTGCTATCGCCGGCACAAAAAGGGCATACCACTCCGGCCCTGTAACGGCGTTAGGATCCAGATAGAAGGATTCCAGCATCGCTCACACCTCCTTATCGCCCTTCTGCCGGATGCTCAGAACGATGGGCGTGCCCTCCAGGCCGAAGGTATTCCGGATGCAGTTTTCGATATACCGCTGATAGGAGAAGTGAAACAGCCGGGCGTCGTTGCAGAAGATGACGAAATGGGGCGGGCGGATGCCCACCTGGGTCATATAGTAGATCTTCAGCCGCCTCCCCTTGTCCGTGGGCGGCTGCACCCGGGTCTGGGCGTCCGCCAGGACGTTGTTCAGCATGCCGGTGGTGATGCGCAGGCTGGCCTGGTTGGATACGGAGTCGATCAGGTCGAACAGCTTATCCACCCGCTGGCCGGTTTTGGCGGAGATGAACAGGATGGGCGCATAGGTCATAAAGGCCAGGTCCTGCCGGACCTTCACCTTCATCTGGTCCATGGTCTTGCCGTCCTTCTCCACCAGATCCCACTTGTTGATGACGATGATGCTGGCCTTCCCCGCCTCGTGGGCCAGGCCGGCCACCTTGGTGTCCTGCTCCGTGACGCCCTCGGTGGCGTCGATCATGATGAGGCACACGTCGCTGCGCTCGATGGCCATGGTGGCCCGGAGGACGCTGTACCGCTCGATGTCCTCCTCCACCTTGGACTTCTTGCGGATGCCCGCGGTGTCGATGAACACGAAGCTGCCCTTGTCGTTGGTAAAGCGGGAGTCGATGGCGTCCCGGGTGGTGCCTGCCATGTCGGAGACGATGACCCGCTCCTCCCCCAAAATCTTGTTCACCAGGGAGGACTTGCCCGCGTTGGGCTTGCCGATGACCGCCACCTTGATGGCGTCGTCCTCCTCTTCCTCCTCGTCCTCCGGCGGGAAATACCGGACGCAGGCGTCCAGCAGGTCGCCGGTGCCGTGGCCGTGGACGGCGGAGACGGCGATGGGATCCCCCAGCCCCAGGTTGTAGAACTCGTAAAAATCCGGGTCCGGCACGCCGGTGGAGTCCATCTTGTTCACCGCCAGCACGATGGGCTTGCCGCTGCGCAGCAGCATGCTGGCCACCTCGTGGTCCGAGGCGGTCAGGCCGGTCCTGATATCCGTCAGGAAGACGATGACGTTGGCGTTGTCGATGGCGATCTGAGCCTGATCACGCATAAACTCCAAAATCTGGTTGTCAGTCCGGGGTTCAATGCCGCCGGTATCGATCAGGGTAAAGGGACGGCCGTTCCAGTCCGTCTCCCCATAAATGCGGTCCCGGGTGACGCCGGGAGTATCCTCTACGATCGAAAGCCGTTTGCCGATCAATTTGTTAAACAGCATGGACTTGCCCACGTTAGGCCGTCCCACGATGGCAACGATGGGTTTCATCGGCTCTCACATCCTTTCTTTTTCTTTGTCGCTAAAATCGCAAGTATATTATATCCGCCGCCCGCCCGGATAGCAAGTTAAAAAATCCCTACTCCACTTCATAGACCAAATCCGTAATGCCGTCATAGCTCCGGGAATGCAAAAATCGCAGCGGCAGCTCCCGCTCCAGCCTGCCGAACAGCGGGATTCCGTCTCCCAAAATAACGGGGATGACGGAGATGTGCAGGCGGTCGATCGCCCCTCCTTGCAGCAAAGGCCGGATAACGCCGGCGCCGCCGCAGATCCAGATGCCCTTTCCCGGACGCCGCTTCAGACCGGCGAGCAGCTCACAGACATCCCGGTCAACAAAATGGATATCCTCATCTGCAGCCGGCGGCGTCCTGTGGGTCATCACATAGGTGGTCAGGCCGCGGTAGGGCCACGCCGTCCGCGAAAGCTCGGTTGTGACCTGGTGATAGGTGTTCCAGCCCATGACCACGGTGTCAATGTCCCGGATGAAAGCATCATAGCCGGACATGCCGTCACCGGAGCCATCCTGGCCGTGCAGCCAATCGACGCTGCCGTCCCTGCGGGCGATATAGCCGTCCAGGCTGGCGGCAATGAACAGAGTTGCTTTTCTCATCACATGTTCCTCCTACACGGCGGGCAAAAAGCAAGGAGGGAAGAATCCCTTCTTCCCTCCTGAGCAAGCATGCGCGTCCTTATTTTGCGACGACGGACTTGACAACCTTGACCTCGCGGCCGTTGTAAGTACCGCACTCCTGGCACATTCTGTGAGGCAGGTGCAGCGCACCGCATTTCGGGCATGCGACGAGGCCGGGAGCCTCCAGCTTCCAGTGAGAGCTGCGGCGCTTGTCGCGTCTTGCTTTGGATACTTTCCCCTTAGGTACTGCCATTGTGACACCTCCTTGATCTACAAAGGCCCGGGAGTGTGGCCCGTCCTTATAAATTACTTATTTGTTCTCCAAAAGCTTGGCCAGGACGGCCAGCCGCGGATCCGCTTCCTTTTTGCAGGAGCAGGGGCCGAGGTTCAGGTCGGCGCCGCAGCGGGGGCACAGTCCCTTGCAATCTTCCGAACACAATGTCTTGGTGTCCATTCCGAGAATGAACGCGGTGCGGGCCAGGTCGCCCACATCCACGCAGCCGTCCTCCAGCAGAACGATCTCGTCGTTATCCTCGTTCTGGAGCTCCTCCGCCAGCATGCAGCCGTAGGGGATCTCCTTCTCCTGGGAAAACGCCTTGCCGCAGCGGTCGCACACCGCGTCCAGCGTAGTCCGGGCCGTCAGCTCCAGTTCCAGGACACCGGCGGTGTTGCGGACCGAGCCGCCGACCTCCACCGGGCGGCTGATGGGGTACCGGCCGGAGAATTCCACATCGGAAAGGTCCAGCGCAAACCGGAATTCCAACCGCCTGCCGGGGGTGTGCAGGATGGGTTTTACGTCAAAAAGCATAAGCTACCTCGCAATGACACGATTAGTATTATAAGGGATGGGATTCCTGTTGTCAAACAATTTTTTCAGATTCCACCCACTTTTTCTTGTTTTCACTGCTCCTGGTCCGGGTCCGTGAAGCTCTTGGGCATCTCAAAGCCCAGGATGGTAAAGCGGAAGCCGCCCAAAATCTTCGCGTGGGACGCGGTCCTGTAGGCGTCCTTGGGCCAGCGGGCGGCCCAGCGGTCCCGCAGAAGCTCTGCAAACCGGGGGCAGTCCGGCTCCAGTTCCAGCAGCATGGGGGACAGATACTCCACCACCATCTGCTTATCGTTCACTCTGACGGCGGAGCGGTTCCAGACGCGCTGGCGCTTCCAGCCCGCCTCCAGGGCGTCCAGAAGCCGGTCCGCCAGGGCCGCAAGGGCCGTCTCCTCCCCTCCGGCCGCCCGGACCGCCTCCGTATAGGCGGGGGCGAAGCGCTCCGTGTACGCCCGGAAGGCGCCGGCATAGTCCCGGCGGTTGAAGCGCTCCAGCCAGGCGCTGTTGTCCTGAATGGCCGCAAGCAGTTCTGGATTCATACCTCGTCCTCCCCGCCGTCTTCATCGTCCTCCGGCCCGCCGTCCTCAGCCTCCGGCAGTTCGCCGCCCTCCCCGGCCTGCGTCTCTGCCGCCGTGTCCGCCCAGACGGCCGGATCGTCGCTCCAGGTGGAGGGGTCGTCCTTGTGGGCCAGATCGTACTGATAGGTCTTCCACTCCCGCCAGAGCAGAAAGCCGCCGATCGCGGCGAACGCCGCGGCGCCCGCGATGGCCATCGCCGGATAGGCGGTGGCGCCGTTCCATACGTCCCGGACCATCTGGTAGGCCAGATACAGCAGGTACAGCCCCGCCAGGGGCCAGACGTAGCTGAAGCGTCTTTTCGGTTTCTTGTCCTCGTTCATCATATGCACCAACCAATTTGAAAAATTTCCGCCGGACTTTACAACCGCCCGGCAAACGGGTATGATACCAGTAACATGAATTTCGCCACAGGAGGCCCACTATGCGGGAACTCACCATCGGAAAAAACGACGCCGGACAGCGGCTGGACCGCTTCGTGTCCAAGAGCCTGCCTCTGCTGCCCCCCGCCCTGCTGCAAAAGTACATCCGTCTCAAGCGCATCAAAGTCAACGGCAGGGGCTCCAAGCGGGACGCCCGCCTGAACGCCGGGGATGTCCTACAATTATATATCAACGACGAGTTCTTTGACAAGCCCAACGAGGAAAATCTCTTCCTGACGGTGTTCAGGCCCCAGCTGACCATCGTCTATGAGGACGAGAACCTGCTGCTGGCGGACAAGCGCCCCGGCCTGGTGGTCCACGCCGACGAGACGGAGAAGGTCAACACCCTCATCAACCACATCCAGGCGTACCTGTACCAGAAAAAAGAGTGGAATCCCAAGTGGGAAAACGCCTTTGCCCCGGCCCTGTGCAACCGCATCGACCGCAACACCGGCGGCATCGTCATCGCCGCCAAGAACGCCGAGACGCTGCGGATCATCAACGAGAAGATCAAGGCCCACGAGCTGGAGAAGTCCTATCTCTGCGTCACCGTGGGCCGTCCCCGGCCCGCCGAGGGAAAAATCGAGGGCTTTTTGCTGAAGGACGAGGCGAAAAAGCTGGTCTCCTTCCACCGCAGGCCCGTCCCCGGCGGCAAGACCGCCGTCACCCTTTATAAAACCCTGGAAAACCGGGGAGAATTGTCTTTGGTGGAGTGCCGCCTGCTGACCGGCCGGACCCACCAGATCCGCGTCTCCATGGCGGAGCTGGGCTGCCCCCTGCTGGGGGACGGCAAATACGGAAACGGCGCGGTGAACAAGCGGTATCACGAGACCCGGCAGGCGCTGTACTCCTACAAGCTGCACTTTGCCCTCCCCACCGACGCGGGACTGCTGAACTACCTGCGGGGCAAGACCTTCACCGTGGAGAGCGTCCCCTTCCGTGACCAATATTTTCCGAAAAAGAAAATGTAAATAAAATATGGTCATACCCTTGACATTTGGGGGTAGTTCCGATATAGTTCAAGTTGCTGAATTTCGACGAGAAAGGTTCCCCCTCAACAGAGAAAAGAGGCGTTTGCTGGTTTAACCAAAATCATGATTGAAATGGGGGAGGATACATGTCCAAAGAGTTGATTCGCCTGCGGGACCTGTGCATGGCGTTTGACGACGAGCCTGTATTGAACAAGATCAATCTTTACATCAATGACAAGGAATTCCTCACACTGTTAGGGCCCAGCGGGTGCGGCAAGACCACCACGCTGCGGATTATTGGCGGCTTCACGACACCTACGTCGGGAGACGTCCTCTTTGACGGTGTGAGGATTAATGACGTTCCGCCCTATAAGCGGCAGATCAACACGGTCTTCCAGAAGTACGCGCTGTTCCCCCACCTGAATGTGTTCGAGAACATCGCCTTTGGTCTGCGGATGCAGAAGCGCCCCGACCCCAGCGATCCCACCGGGAAAAAACTGGTGAAGATCCCCGAGGCGGAGATCCGGGAGCGGGTCATGGAGATGCTGGAGATCATCAGCCTGAAGGGCTTTGAAAACCGCAAGCCCGACGCTCTCTCCGGCGGACAGCAGCAGCGTGTGGCCATTGCCCGGGCCCTGGTCAACCGGCCCAAGGTCCTGCTTCTGGACGAGCCGCTGGGCGCACTGGATCTCAAGCTCCGCAAGGATATGCAGATCGAGCTCAAGCGCATCCAGCAGCAGGTGGGCATCACGTTTATCTATGTAACGCACGATCAGGAAGAAGCCCTGACCATGTCCGACACCATCGTGGTCATGGACAAGGGCTCCATCCAGCAGATCGGCACCCCCGAGGACATCTACAACGAGCCGAAAAACGCCTTTGTGGCGGACTTCATCGGCGAGTCCAATATCATCGACGGCATCATGGTCCGGGACAACCTGGTCCAGATGTACGGCAAGCAGTTCCCCTGCCTGGACGGCGGCTTCGCCGAAAACGAGCCGGTGGACGTGGTCATCCGGCCGGAGGATATCGACATCGTCCCCGTGGAGCAGGGCCAGCTGACGGGCACCGTCACCGGCGTCACCTTCAAGGGTATGCAATACGACATCATCGTGGACTTCCGGGGCTTCAAGTGGCTGATCCAGACTACGGACCACTCCCCCGTGGGCGCCCGCATCGGCATCAAGATCGACCCCGACGGCATCCACGTCATGAAAAAGAGCCAGTACTCCGGCATGTTCGGCGACTACTCCTCTTTCTCCGACGAATATGACGAACTGGACGACGCCAGCCTGGAGCCGGACGAGGAGGAGAGCGGGGATGAAGAATAAGCTCTCCAGATTCGCCGTCCCCTATGTGGTGTGGATGGCCCTGTTCGTGGTGGCCCCCATCATCATGGTGGTGGTCTACGCCTTTTCCTCCGCCGGCGGCGGCTTCACCCTGGCGAACTTCGCCCGCATGGGCACCTACAGCGTGGTCTTTGTCCGCTCCTTCAAGCTGGCCATCATCGCCACGGTCATCTGTCTGGCCGTGGGCTATCCCGTGTCCTATATGATGAGCAAGGAGGGCCCCCGCTTCCAGCGCCTCGCCATGGTTCTCATCATGCTGCCCATGTGGATGAACTTTTTGCTGCGGACCTACTCCTGGATGTCCATCCTGGAGAACAACGGCCTTTTGAACCAGCTGTTCCAGAAGATCGGCCTCATCGCCCTGTACAACAGCATCTTCGGCACGGACATCCAGTTTTTCCGCATGATGAACACCCAGGGGGCCGTGGTGCTGGGCATGGTGTACAACTACCTGCCCTTCATGATCCTGCCCATCTACTCCGTCATCGTCAAGCTGGACAACTCCCTGATCGAGGCAGCCCGGGATCTGGGTGCCAACACCTTCAACGTGTTCCGCCGGGTCATCCTGCCCCTCAGCCTGCCGGGGGTGCTGTCCGGCATCACCATGGTGTTCGTCCCCTCCGTCTCCACCTTCGCCATCAGCAAGATGCTGGGCGGCGGCACGGAGATGATGCTGGGCGACCTCATTGAGCAGCAGTTCCTGGGCGGCGCCTACAACCCCCAGCTGGGCGCAGCCATCTCCCTGGTGATGATGATCATCGTGGTGGTCTGCATGGTGGTCATGAACCACTTCGGCGAAGGTGAAGAACAGGCGGTGATGCTGTGAAAAGGAATCATTCCGCCCTGAACCGCGTCTTTATGGCGCTGGTGTTCATTTTCCTGTACGCTCCCATCTTCCTGCTCATCATCTTCTCCTTCAACGCCGGCACCAGCAACACCGTCTGGAAGGGCTTCTCCCTGGATTGGTACGCCAAGCTGTTCCACAACCGTCTGGTGATGCAGAGCGTGTACACCACCCTGCTGGTCTCCCTGCTGGCCACCGTCATCGCCACCGTCGCCGGCACCTTTGCCGCCATCGGCTTTTACGCCATGCGGCGGAAGGTCCGGGACCCGCTGATGACCGTCAACAACATCCCCATGATGAACGCGGACATCGTCACCGGCGTTTCGCTGATGCTGATGTTCGTGTTCATGAAGGTGC
>JAUNGH010000111.1 GCA_030524605.1 Oscillospiraceae bacterium
GGGCGGGCCTGCTCCACGATCTGGGCAAGGCCGTGGACCACGAGATGGAGGGCACCCATGTGGCCCTGGGCGTGGAATTCGCCCGGAAGTACAAGGAGCGGGAGGAGATCATCCACGCCATCGAGGCCCACCACAACGATGTGGAGCCCCGGACCATCGTCGCCTGCCTGGTCCAGGCTGCGGACGCCATTTCCGCCGCCCGTCCCGGCGCCCGCCGCGAGAATCTGGAGAATTACATCAAGCGCCTGGAGCAGCTGGAGACCATCACCGGCACCTATCCCGGCGTGGACAAGGCCTACGCCATCCAGGCCGGCCGGGAGGTCCGCGTCATGGTGAAGCCCGAGCAGGTCAGCGAGGACCAGATGGTCATCCTGGCCCGGGACCTGGCCAAGAAGATCGAGGAAGAGATGGAATATCCCGGCCAGATCAAGGTCCACGTCCTGCGGGAGACGAAGGTCGTCGAATACGCAAAGTAATCATCGAAAAAAGAAATCCTCCGGGGAATCACCCCGGAGGATTTTTTACGCCCTTTTTCCGCCCCGGACTGCGGGATGCGCCCGCAGACCTTGCCGGCTTTTCGGCGGCGTCCGCCGCAAAAAGAGGGCCGGACGGCTGAAGCGTCCGGCCCTTCCAATCTGCCGTTATGCCAAAAATCCCTTCAAAATACAGTCCTCGGCCTCCTCTTCGGTCAGGCCCAGGGTCTCCAGCTTCAGAAGCTGGTCGCCGGCGATCTTGCCGATGGCGGCCTCGTGGACCAGCTGTGCCTCGGTGCAGTTGGCGGTGATGGCGGGGATGGACTTGATCTTCGCCTCGCCCATGATGATGGAGTCGCACTGCACATGGCCGAAGCACTGGGCGTTGCCCACCATCCGGGGATAGAACACCTGGCTGGAGGCGTCCTGGGCCACGGACCGGGAGATGACCCGGCCCTTGGAATCCTCCCCGTCCAGCACGATCTCCATATCGCTCTCCGCCACCTGCTCGCCGTGGGTCAGCAGCCGCTCGGTGACGACGGCCTCGGCGCCGGCGCCGCAGACGATCTTGGTGTACCGCTTGGTGGAGTCGATGCCCCGGATCTGGGTGGTCTCCATCTGGATGGAGGCGCCCTCCTCCAGATAGACCACGGTCTGGGGGTTCATGATCTTTCCGCCCTTGCCGTCGCCTTCGCCGTAGTGCTTCTCCGTGTACTTCACGCGGGAGTTCCTGCCCACATAGAACGTGTGCACGCCGTCGTGGCGGGAGGTCTGGTCGCCGCAGTTGTGGATGCCGCAGCCCGCCACGATGTTTACGTCGCAGTTCTCGCCGATGAAGAAGTCGTTGTAGACCATCTCCTCAATGCCGGGCTTGGTGATGATGACGGGGATGTGGCAGGTCTCGCCCACCGTGCCGTCCTTGACGCGGATGTCGATGCCGGGCTTGTCCTCCTTGCCGGTGATCTGGATGTGCTCCGTGGACTGGCGGCCGTCGCAGCCGCTGTCCTTGCGGATGTTGAAGGCCCCCACGGGCTTGCCCAGCATGTCCGCGATCTTTTCCAGAAGCTCGCGGTCGATCTCGTTTTCCATCATTGTGCCTGCACCTCCTTGGTCAGAACCGGACAGCCGCCCAGGGTGTCCGCCAGAATCCGGGGCAGGATCTCCGCCGCGGTGCCCCGGTGGCGGATGGCCCCGTCGCCCACCACGATGACCTCGTCCGCCAGGGAGATGATGCGCTCCTGGTGGGAGATGATGATCATGGTGGCGCTGCCCGTGCGGTGGATGGCCTCGAAGGTCTCCGTCAGGCGGGCGAAGCTCCACAGGTCGATGCCGGCCTCCGGCTCGTCGAAGATCATCAGCGCCGCGTTCCGGGCCAGGATGGTGGCGATCTCGATGCGCTTGACCTCGCCGCCGGAGAGGGACACGTCCACCTCCCGGTCCAGATAGTCGTTGGCGCAAAGGCCCACCCGGGTCAGCAGCTGGCAGCACTTGTCCTTGGACAGCTGCCCGTCCCCGGAGGCCAGGGTCAGCAGACTTCGGACCGTCAGGCCCTTGAAGCGGGGCGGCTGCTGAAAGCCGTAGCTGATGCCGAGCCTGGCCCGCTCCGTGATGCCCAGGCCGGTGATGTCCTGCCCGTTCCAGAGGATCTGGCCGGCGGTGGGCTGCACCAGGCCCATGACGATCTTCGCAAGGGTGGTCTTGCCGCCGCCGTTGGGACCGGTGAAGACCACCAGCCTGTGGTCGTCGATGGTGAGGGAGATATCGTTCAAAATGCCCAGCTCCCCGTCGCCCTCGCGGACGGAGTAGCTGATGTGCTTCAGTTCCAGCATGAAAGAGGAACCTCCTTTGATGGCAGAAATGCTCGCAGTTTCTCTATTCTAACAGAGAAGGCGGAAAAAAGCAACGCGGAGCCGCCTTATTTCTGGATATTTTATCCCAAAAGCGCAATTTGTACCTGTTGCCGCGGCAACAGGTACAAAAATTTCACCCCGCGCATAGACTGGGGAGAAAAGGAGGGAGCCCCTATGGAGCAAACCGTACATAACACAGAGGCATATGACTACCGGCAGTACGACCGCATCTGGCAGCGGGTGGCGCCGAATCTGGAGCCCTATCCCGCCGTGCGCTCCGCCGAGGGCGCCGCGGTGCCCGCCATGGCGGAGCAGGCGCCGCCCCCCGGCGTGTCCGCCCCCGGTGTTTCCGCCCCCGGCGCCCCGGCGGCGCCGGAGACGCCGGAAGGCCAGCTGCCCGGCGCGGAGATGAATCCCTGCTGCATGGGCAGCGCGGCGGCGGAGATGCTGGAGGTGCTGACCGGCTTTATTGAGGAGGAGCTGTCGGACCGGCGGTACTTCCTGGCCATGATCCGGCAGGCGCCGTCCTGGGCGCGGCAGCGGCTGCGGGAGATCGCCAATGAACAGGGCGGCCGCGCCAAACGGCTGATGGCGGTGTACTATCTCATCACCGGGGAATGCTACCGCCCCGCCATCAGCACGGAGCGCATCTATGTGGGCCGTTGGTGCGCGGCCCTGCGGGAGCGGTACCACGCCGAGGCCTGCAACGGCCTGAACTATGCCCGGGCGGCGGACGGCACCACGGATCCGTGTCTTGCCAAGCTGCTGAACGACCTGAGCGCCGACGCATACCGCCGCGCCGAGGAGCTGCTGCGGATGCTGGAGCGCAGCCTGCAAAGCTGAGATTTTCATTGCGTCCGGCGGCGGGGTATGGTATGATGATAAAAAATTCCCTGATCTGCGTACAGGGGCGGGAGGGCAGAGATGAACAAAGTCATTACCATCAGCCGGGAATACGGCGCCGGCGGCCATACCATCGGCAAGCGGGTGGCCCGGGAGCTGGGCATTGAGATCTACGACAAGGACATTGTCCGGGAGACGGTGAAGGCCAGCGGCTATGAGGCGGAGCTGGTGGAGCAGGAGGGCGAGGAAGTCTCCAAGACCAGCTCCATCATCAAGAGCATTTGCGGAGGCAGCGCATTTTATCCCAACACCCAGGACGCCATCCACGACGTGCAGCAGGCGGTGATCCTGCGGTTTGCCCAGACGGGGCCCTGCGTCATTCTGGGCCGCTGCGCCGACGAGATCCTGCGGGCGACGGATATCAAGGCGCTGAACGTCTTTATCTACGCCGACGACCTGCACCGGGCGGCGCGGCTCAGCGAGATGACCGGCGTCACGGACCCTGCGGAGCTGCAGCGGATGATGGCGAAGAAGGACGCCAGCCGCCGGGCCTATTACACCCACTACACAGGCAAGCGCTGGGGCGACTGCCATAACTACGACCTGTCGCTGGACAGCGGCGCTCTGGGCGACGATTTGTGCGTCAAGCTCATTGTGGACGCGGCGCGGGCCGGAGAGTAAAGCACGCGGAGGGCCGGGGATTGTCCCCGGCCTTTTTTTGCCCTCCGGGCTTGACGCCCGTGCTATAATACATGTAAAAAAGCACGGAGGAGACCATGTTTACCGGATTTACAGACGAGACCGTGGATTTCATGTGGGGTATCCGCTTCAACAACGAGCGGAGCTGGTTCGAGGCCCACAAGGAGATCTACCTGACCCAATTCTATGAGCCCATGCGGGAGCTGGGCGACGAGATCTACAATTTTATTCAGGAGAAGCGGCCGGACTACGGCCTGATCCGCAAGGTGACCCGCATCTACCGGGACGCCCGGCGGCTCCACGGCCGGGGGCCGTATAAGGAGAGCCTGTGGTTTTCCGTGGAGCAGCCCGCGGAGCAGTGGACGGCCAAGCCCACCTTCTGGTTCGAGCTGATGCCGGAGGGCTGGACCTACGGCATGGGCTACTACATGCCCAAGCCCCTGACCATGGCCAAGCTCCGCGCCCGCATCGACCGTGACCCCGCCGCCATGGAGGCGCTGACCCGGAAGCTGGGCCGCCAGCAGGAGTTCGTGCTGGAGACCCAGGACTATAAAAAGCCCAGGAGCCAGGCCCCATCCGACATCCTGAAGCCCTGGTACCGGATGAAGTCCTTCTCCATCTGCCACGGGGACAAGCTGACCGACGAATTGTTCTGCCGGGACATCGTGGACCGGCTGAAGCGGGGGTACGAGTTCCTGCTGCCCTGGTACGACTACTTCGTCACCCTGGACGGCGATCCGGATCCCACGGCGCCGTAAGTCCCTTGCAAAACGGGGAAAAAGGGACTATACTGTCCCCAATTTGATACAAAAGGAGCGATTTTCCAATGAAAGCATGTCCTGACAGAGCGGCGGCGCTGGCGCTGCTGCGGAAGTATAACGGCGAGCCCTTCCACATCCAGCACGCCCTGACGGTGGAGGGCGCCATGCGCTGGTACGCAAACGAGCTGGGCTATGGGGAGGACGCGGACTTCTGGGCCACGGTGGGCCTGCTCCACGACGTGGACTTTGAGAAGTGGCCGGAGCAGCACTGCCTGAAGGCCCCGGAACTGCTGGCGGAGATCGGCTGCGGCGAGGAGCTGGTCCACGCGGTGTGCAGCCACGGCTATGGCATCTGCTGCGACGTGGAGCCCGTCCATGAGATGGAGAAGGTCCTTTTCGCGGCGGACGAGCTGACGGGCCTGATCGGCGCGGCGGCCCGGATGCGGCCCAGCAAGAGCTGCCAGGACATGGAAGTCAGCTCTCTGAAGAAGAAGTTCAAGGACAAGAAGTTCGCCGCCGGGTGCTCCCGGGACGTCATCAAGGATGGCGCGGAGCGCCTGGGATGGACGCTGGAGGAGCTGATGGAGAAGACCATTCTGGCGATGCGGAGCTGTGAGGAGCGCGTCAACGCGGAGATGGCGGCCCTGTAATATAGAAATGAAGGAGACCGGCCCGGCAGGGCCGGTCATTTTTTGCGCTGCCGGGGCGGTCTCCGCCCTGCTCTCACAAATTTTTCTGTGGAGAATTTTGGGGAAACGATTGATTTCCGCCAACGGAGGTGGTAAAATAAAGCAAATTATGAGTATGGGTCAGTATACCGTTATGACATAGCGGACGGGAAATTGCGGCAAGAGCCGTTTGAGATAAAAGACAAAAGACTGAAAAATCTAGGAGGAGAGTGTTATGACACAAATTCGAAGGCGTTTGTGTGGGATCGCGTTGGCTGTTACGATGATCGTGACCATGATTCCGACAACGGCGATGGCTGCCGGAAGCGGCCCGTTCACGGATGTGAAGGCGGGCGATTGGTGCTTCGACGCGGTGCAGTATGTCTATGAAAACGGCCTGATGAACGGCACCAGCAGCACCCAGTTCAGCCCGAACCGGGTGACGTCCCGGGGGATGATCGTCACGATCCTGCACCGGCTGGACGGCACGCCTGCCGCCGGCGGGCTCTATCGGTTTGAGGACGTCGCCGCCGGCAGCTACTGCGAGGACGCTGTCGCCTGGGGCGCTGAAAACGGCATTGTCGGCGGCTACGGCAACGGCAAGTTCGGCCCCGGCAGCCCCATCACCCGTGAGCAGCTGGCGGCCATCCTGTACCGCTATGTGGGGTATAAGGGCCTGTCCGCCGAAGCGGCTGAGGACAACCTGGCCGGCTTCCCGGATGTTGCCAGGGTCTCCGGCTACGCCGTCTCTGCCCTGAACTGGGCCGTCGGCGCGGGCCTGATCAACGGCACCGCCGACGGGACGCTGAACCCCCAGGGCAGCGCCACCCGCGCCCAGGTCGCCGTGATCCTGTACCGCTTCTGTGTGAATATCTACGGGATTTAAGAAGTTATTCTTAGCCACCCTATAGCTGTCGATATGTTTCTAAACAGCCCTGTTTTATAGGCATTTTTGCGGTTCTGGCTGACGAAAGGTTTTATTTTTCTACTTTGTCCTACATCGTCCTGAGAAATCAGGCTGAAATGGTGTAGGTTTTGGTGTAGATTCAACCAATCTTAATCTTGCCTTCAAGGTTAGCAAAACACTTTTTCTTCTGCTCCATAGTGGCTTCATTGTATACATCCATCGTAGTAGAAATATTAGCGTGACCCATGATTTCTTGAATGATCTTCAGGTTAGTTTCGTTTTCACAAATACGTGTGCAGAATGTATGACGTAAATTGTGGACTGAAAAGTGCGGGAGTAAAATAGGCTCTCGCCTTTCTTTTTTCGCCCGGTTAACTTCCATAGTGTTATAGGCATTAATGATCCGCTTGAGAGTTTGATTGATACTGGTAGGATGATGTATGGTTCCTCGATTGCCAACAAAGATAAAACCAGAATAACCGTCAATTTCTTGTTGACAAAACCCATTTTGCATTTGTTTAAGACGTTCATCAAGTAAGGCACGTTTTACTTCCTTGAACATAGGAATGTCTCTTGTGCCAGCATCGGTCTTAGGAGTCGATACATAAAATCTACGTCCTTTACCTTTTTCAACTTCGGTATAAGATACACTGTGATTGATAGAGATAATATTTTCTTGGAAATCACAATCCTCCCACCGCAAGCCAATAGCTTCACCAATGCGACAGCCAGTTCCAAGTAAGAAAGTAATCAGGCCAAGCCAGCGACAATATACAGGCGAATTACGAATATAATCAATAAATGCCTCCTGTTGCTGCTCAGTCAATGCGTGACGTTTATCTTGTCCCCATCCGTTTTGCTTTTTAAGTTCAGCATATACTTGATAGGCAGGATTAGACCTGATATACCCATCACGTACTGCTAATGTAAAAATGGGATGCAAGATAGTGTTGACAGCATGGATCGTATTGGGTTTTAGTTCTTTATCAAAATACATAGAAAGATAGAATTGTTTAATGTCACTGTATTTGATTGAACCGATTGGACGAAAGCCAAGTTCATTCCTGATCCAGTTGTCATACGTGTTTGCATAAGTAAATCGAGTAGAGGGTTTTAGTTCTTTCTTCATGCTCATGTATTTTTCATAAAAGTCATTGAGCGTTTTTTTGTTTGCCACAAAACTTTGAATACCATCATCCGTATCACGTGTAAGTTGTTTTTCAATCTCTCTCAAGGGTTCACAAGCCCTTTTATGTGGTGGCAACTTATCGGTTTCTACAAGTCGCCAGCTATAAACTGTACGTCTAACACCTCCTGCATCATTAAAACGATACATATACATTCCGTCAGATCGTTGAGTTTCACCACTTCTTAAAACTCTGCCCTTTGAATCACGCCGTTTTGTTTCAGTTCTTTTTTCGGACATTGTACACTCCTTTCTTATCCGAAAAAAGACCCTGATGTGGTTACTCTAATTATACCACATCGAGAGTCTTGATTCAAGGCAAATTACAAGATATTTAACTTATCAATGTAGTTTTCAAATTTCTTACGCTTAATTTGCGCTCTTGTTCCATTCCACAAAATGAAATCTGCATCTTTGTTTTCAGAAACGATTTTATATAGTTTGTCTCTGCCAATTCTAAAATAAGCTGCCGCCTCATCTATTGACAAAGTATATTTT
>JAUNGH010000112.1:0-4881 GCA_030524605.1 Oscillospiraceae bacterium
GCGGTATGGGCACTGCCGTGGTCGCGGAGAAGTGCTGAACTTTTGAAGCGCAGTTTCTGAAAATTTAAGCGGAGCGCCCCGGCATTCGCCGGGGCGCTTTTGCGCGGTCTCCGTAAAGCACGCCCCGGCAGCCCAGGCTGCCGGGCCTTTTTTCAATCCCGCCGGATGATAATGGCGTTTACCGGGCAGCCGTTGGCGGCATCCCGGACCCGGGATGCCCGCCCCTTTTCCGGCGGGGCGGTGACGGTGGAGTACTTCCCCACGATGCGGAACACCTCCGGCGCCGTGTAGGCGCACATGCCGCAGCCGATGCACCGGCTGGTGTCAATGGTGATGGTCATGCCGTCTCCCCTCCTTTGTGTTCTGTCTCTATTGTAATACAGAAATGCCGCCTCTCCAAGCACTTTTTCAAAAACAGGGAACCTTCCGGCGGTTTTCGCCGTCTTTTTTTGTGGGATGGCGGAAAAAACCGGAGGCCCAGGCAGATTTTTGTTTCCGATTTGACATTTACTTTGTCCGGCCGTTGTGCTATTGTAGTAGGTATTATGTAGACTGTACGGTTTCGCGCGCATGGAGGTACATTATGAAGCATTTTTCCCGCAAATTCCTGTCGCTTGTTCTGGCGCTGGCGCTGCTGGGCTCTCTGAGCCTGCCGGCCCTGGCGTCGGATGCCCTGGGAGAAGACCTGACGGCGAGAGACACGCTGCTGAACCAGGGGACGCAGCTCTCCACCAACGTGTTTTGGAGCACCGCCTATTCCGATCTCCGGACGGAAAACCTCATCACCTACACGCCCAACCGGGACGTGATGCCCATCGTCACCTACGGCGATGTGCTGACGGACCGGAGCAGGGTCTCCGACATGGCGAAGACCCTGGAGGCCCAGGGCTACCGGGTGGTGGCGGGCATCAACGGCGACTTTTACAACGTGGGCAACGGCCTGCCCATCGGCATCGTGGTGACGGAGGGACAGCTCCGCAGCAGCGACGCGGGCTACTACGCCATCGGCTTCCGGGCCGACGGCACCGCCGTGCTGGGCAAGCCCGGCGTCAAGGTCGCCGCCGACCTGGGCTACACAGGCTATGACAGCTACGGCTCCGCCGCGCAGGTGGTCCGGCAGGTCACCGCCGTCAACAAGGCCCGGGTGGCTACCGGCGGTATCTATCTCTATACCTACGATTTCAACGCCAAGCACACCACCGGCAACACCGAGGCGGGCGTGGACGTGGTCTGCACCGTTGAAGATGGCGAACTGGCCATCGGCGGTACCCTGACCGCCACGGTGCAGCAGGTGGTGGAGACCTCCTCCGCCACCAGCATCGGGCCGGATCAGATCGTGCTGTCTGCAAACCTCCAGTCCGACAGCTATCATGTGGACGCCCTGCGGAACATCCCCGTGGGCAGCGAGATCACCCTGACGCTGACCGGCAATGACGGGTGGGACGACGTGGAGTACGCCGTGGGCGCCCTGTACTCCCTGGTGGAGTACGGCGGCGTGGCGTCCGGCCTGCCCACCGACTCCAACCCCCGCACCGCCGTGGGCCAGAAGCCCGACGGCACCCTGGTGTTCTATACCATCGACGGCCGGAAGTCCGGCTATTCCATCGGCGCGACCATGACCCAGGTGGCCCAGCGGCTCATAGAGCTGGGCTGCGAGACGGCCCTGTGCCTGGACGGCGGCGGGTCCACCACCCTCTCCCTGACGAAGCCGGACGAGCTGACCGCCAAGACCTACAACACGCCCTCCGACGGCGGGGAGCGGGCAGTGTCCAACCAGATCTTCCTGGTGGCGGACGCCGAGCCCAGCGGCAGGCTGAGCCACTTCTATGTCAGCGCCGACCATGAATACGTCCTGGCGGGCAGCAAGGTGAACATCTCCGCCGCCGCCGTGGACACCAATTTCATCCCCATGGACAAGACCTACAGCCTGAGAGCCTCCGCCGGAGAACTGGACGGCAGCGTGCTGACGACTCCCGACCGGGGCGGCGAGATCACGATCACCGCCGAGAGCGGCGGCAAGAAGGGCACCGCCACGGTCTATGCCGTCGACGACCCGGACGCCGTGGCTATCCGCAACAGCAGCAGTACGATTATCACCACCCTGACCGCCGTGCCCGGCACCGAGACGACGCTGAAGGCCACCGCAGCATACAGGCACCTGCCCCTTCAGGCGGACCCGGAGGCCTTTACCTGGACCGTGAAGGGCGATATCGGCACCATCAGCGAGACCGGCGTGTTCACCGCCACCACCCCCGGCACCGGCAGCATCACCGTCTCCGCCGGAGGCCAGAGCGCCACGGTGGAGGTGACGGTCTCCCGCATGGCGCTGAAGACCGTGGAGGACTTCGAGAGCAGCACCACCGTCTTCACGCCGGGCCAGGGCTACAACGCACAGTTCAGCCGCGTCACCTCCGCGGAGCAGGTGCGGCTGGGCCGGGGCGCGGGCAAGCTGACCTATGCGCTTGTGGAGGACCCGGACTATGAGATGACCGCCCAGGTGGAGGCCTACGCCCCCCTCAGCAGCATCTATACCGGCTTGAACCTGTGGGTATGCGGCGACGGCTCCGGCAATATGCTGAACCTGCTGTACGGCACCGACACGGAGAGCTATCTGATCCAGCCCGTCACCACCCTGGATTTCACCGGCTGGAAGCAGGTCTCCGTGGAACTGCCCAATGCCCGGACGCTCCAGGGCCTGCAAATCAGCGCCGGCAGCGCCTACACCTATGACGACGGCCTGGGCAACCTCATTACGGAGTACCCCAATACCGCCCGGACCGGCACCATCTATATCGACCAGCTTGTGGCGACCTTTGCCGGAACGGTGGACAACACCGTGCCCAATGTGACGCTGAACGTCAGCGGCACCGCCCTCACCGGAACGGTGGAGGACACTGTGGACGGCGTGCTTGCCAGGTCCGCCGTCAGCGTCACCTATGACGGCAAGGCCATCTCTTTCAATTACAATGAGTCCACCGGAGCCATTTCCGCCGTCCTGCCGGAGGCCGACGGCAATGCCCACCGGGTCACCGTCACGGCGAAGGATGCCTCCGGCAACATCGGCCGGGCCTCTCATGAGATCGCGGTGGGCGAGGGGTGGACGCCCTCCTTCACGGATACCAGGGACTATTGGGCGGCCAATTACGTGGATTACCTGTATACCTCCGGCATCACCACCGGCTACGCCGACGGCACTTTCCGCCCCAACCAGAACATCACCCGGGCCCAGTTCGCCGTGATGCTGTACCGCTATCTGGGGCTGGATGAGAGCAAGTATGCCGATGTGACGCTGCCCTTCGCGGACAACGGCCAGATCGCGGACTACGCCGTTCCCGCCATCAAGGCGCTGTACACCGAGGGCATCATCAACGGCTCCGCCGGAACGGACGGCAGGCTGTACTTCAACCCCAACGCCAGCCTGACCCGGGCCCAGGCCGCCACGATGATCGGCCGGACCCAGGCGAAGGGCTATGCCGCAGCGGAGTTGACCTTTACCGATGCCGGGAAGATCCCCGCCTACGCCACCGCTTATATCCAGACCATGGTGGCTCAGGGGGTCATCAACGGCTACGCCGACGGCAGCTTCAAACCCAACAGCAACATCACCCGGGGCCAGATGGCGAAAATTCTGTACACCTTGATGTAACCATGCAAACGGGGCAAAAGCCCGGCGCGTCGGCGCCGGGCTTTCTCTTTATGCCTCATCCCCCAGGATTTCCAGGGCCTCCAGATACCGCTCGTCCTGCCGCACGCCGTCAAAGGCGGCATCGGCCAGCAGGCTGCCCCGCAGCATCCGGCCCAGGGAGCGGCGGTATTCGCCGTACTGTTCCTCCGGCACGGCGGACTGCCACAGCAGGAGATGGGGGACCTCCCGCTCCATCAGGCTGTGGGCGGCGGACAGCAGGCGGTTCAGGGCCTGGTCCCTCCGGCCCCATTGCAGTTCGTGGGCAGCCAGCAGTATGTCCGTCTGGGACTGGGGATAGCCCAGGGCCTCTGAGACCGCCCGGTAGACCTGGAAGGCCCGTTGGGCGTCCGCCTCTGTCTTTGCCAGCTGGGGAGAGGCCAGGGCCAGCAGACTGTTCAGCACCGCTGTGGCCCCTGCTGCCAGCTGCGCCTGGGCGGAGCAGCGGGCCTTCTCTCCGTCGCCCCGCTTTTGGTACAGCGCGGTGTACAAAGCCTGGGGAGACAGGGGGAGGGACGGCAGCGTGTCCAAAAGGGCCTCCGCCTGGTCCAGCTCCCCGGTGTTCAGCAGCAGGCCCGCCAGAATGTAGGCGGCCAGGGGCCGCATCCGCCCGTCTCCCTGCTGCTGGGCAAAGACCAGCCCCTCCCGGGCAAAGGTCAGGGCCTCCGCCGCCTCCGGCTGGCCCCAGCCGCACAGATGGGGCGTGCTCATGGCAAAGCTGGCCAGCTGAAAGCGCAGCTGGGCATCCGTGGGATAGCGGCGCACCGCGTCCCGCATCCGCTCCAGCGTTCCGGCGGCGTCCCGCCGGGCCAGCTGGTAAAGCTCCTTCAGCAGTGCCAGCAGCTCCTCCTGGGAGAGGGTGGGGGTGAAGGACAGCAGGGTGTTCACATCCGTGTCCAGCGCCCGGGCAATGGGGGCCAGCAGGGCCACGTCCGGGCAGCTGGAGGCCGTCTCCCACTTGCTGACGGCAGGGGCGGAGACGCCCACCGCCTCCGCCAGCTCCTCCTGGGTCATGCCCCGCTTCCGCCGCAGTTCGCAGATCACGCTTCCGATATTCGTTTCCATAGAGAGCCTCCTGAAAAGAAGTCCAAGGCGCCTTGTCTGGTATCAGGATAGCATGTCCCGGAAAATCCCACAATGGAGGCGAAGTTAACCAAAGGGCAGATTTTTTTAACCAACAGGAAAGGAGCGCCGCCCAA
>JAUNGH010000112.1:4891-7833 GCA_030524605.1 Oscillospiraceae bacterium
CCCCCCCGGGGGGGCTCAGAAAACCCAGGCGCTTTTTTTTCAACCCCACCGCAAGGCCCCCCCCCCCCGGGGGGCGCCGCTCCCGGCGGATTCAAATGTCTCTGCGCCCCTCCAGAGCCCGCATCAGCGTGGCGTCGTCGGCGAATTCCAGGTGCCCGCCCACGGGGATGCCGTAGGCCAGCCGGGTCACCCGCACGTCAAAGGGCTTCAGAAGCCGGGCGATGTACATGGCGGTGGCCTCGCCCTCGGTGTCCGGGTTGGTGGCCATGATGACCTCCTGCACGCCGCCTTTGGCTACCCGCTCCACCAGGGATTTGATGGACAGGTCGTCCGGCCCCACGTGGTTCATGGGGGAGATGACGCCGTGGAGGACGTGGTAGTGGCCGCTGTACTCCCGGGAGCGCTCAATGGCGGCCACGTCCCGTGGATCCGCCACCACGCAGATGGTGGAGGCGTCCCGCTTGGGGGAGGCGCAGATGGGGCACAGCCCCCCGGCGGTGAAGTTTTGGCACACCGGGCAGCAGGTGACGCTGCGCTTGGCGTCCAGAATGGCGTCGGCGAACTCCTTCGCCTCCTCCTCGGGCAGGCCCAGGACATAGAACGCCAGGCGCTGGGCGGATTTGCCGCCGATGCCCGGCAGGCGGGCGAACTGCTCGACCAGCTTTTCAAGGGGTGCGGGGAAGTATTCCATGGCGGGTGACGCTCCTTACTGTGAAAATAACGGGGCGGAATCAGGCCCGGGGCAGGTCCATGGCAAACAGGGCCGCTGCGCCGCCGGTGTGGACGAACACGATGTCGTCCTGGCCGTCGAAATAGCCGTCCTTCAGCAGCTTCAGCATGCCTGCCCAGGCTTTTCCGGTGTACACCGGGTCCAGCAGGATGCCCTCGGCCCGGGCCAGTTCCTCGATGTACGGGGTGTCCTCCGGGTTGGGGATGGCGTAGCCCTGACCCACGTGGTAGACCATCTGGAAATCGTCCGGCGCTCTGTCCAGGGGACAGTCCAGAATCTCCGCCGCCCGGGCCGCCAGATCGGGGACGATCTCCTCAAAGGGGGCGTCGTCCACGCCCATGCCCGTGACCTTGACGCCGGAGAGGTACAGCTTGCTGCCCAGCAGCAGGCCGGCGGTGGTGCCGCCGGAGCCGGTGGCGGAGACGATGTGGCCGATCTCGGCCTTTGCCGCCGCGGCCTGCTCCGCCAGCTCCCGGACGCCGTTTGCGTATCCGATGGCCCCCAGGGGGTTGGAGCCGCCCACGGGAATGTCATAGGACTTGCGGCCGTCTTTCGCCAGTTCCGCGCCCATGCGGCGCATTTCAGCGTAGATATCGTCATAGCTGTCGGTGTCCATGAAACGGACGTCCGCGCCGAAGATGTCGTCCAGCACCAGGTTGCCCAGATGCTCCGTAACGCCCCGTTTCTTGAGGATGAGGATGCACTTCATCCCAAGCCGCGCCGCGCAGGCGGCGGTCAGCATGGCGTGGTTTGACTGGGCGCCGCCGGTGGTGAACACCGTATCGCAGCCCCGGGACTGAGCGTCTGCCAGCAGGAATTCCAGCTTGCGGACCTTGTTGCCGCCAAGGGCCACGCCGCACATGTCGTCCCGCTTGATCCAGATGTTCCTGCCGTATTTGGCGCTGATGCTCTCCAGTCTGTAAAAGGGCGTGGGAAAGACCCCCAGGGAGACCCGGGGCAGTTCGCTGATCTGTTTCACAGTGGTTTAACCTCTCAGTTCCGCGATGCGGGCGGTGATGTCGGGAGCCTTGTACACGGAGCTGCCCGCCACCAGCACGTTGGCGCCGGCCTCGATGCAGGTCCTGCAGGTGTCCGGGGCCACGCCGCCGTCCACCTCCAGCTCGCAGGCGGGGTTCTTTTCATCGATCCATTTGCGGATTGCCGCCACCTTGGGCATCATGTCCGCCATGAACTTCTGGCCGCCGAAGCCGGGCTCCACGGTCATGACCAGGATCAGCTCCACCTTCTCCAGAAAGGGCAGGGCCGCCTCGGCGGGGGTCTTCGGCTTCAGGACGATGCCGGCCTTTTTGCCCTTGGCGTGGATTTTGTCGATGGCAGCGTGAATGTTCTCCGCGCTGTCGGATTCCACATGGACGGTCACCAGGTCGGCGCCGGCGTCGCAGAACTGCTCCACATACCGCACCGGCTCCACGATCATCAGGTGGACGTCCAGGAACATGTCCGTCACCTTGCGGATGGACTGCACCACGGGGGCGCCGATGGTGATGTTGGGGACGAACATGCCGTCCATCACGTCCACATGGACGTAATCGGCGGTGGAGATGCGGCGGATATCCCGCTCCAGATTGGCAAAATCGGCGGAGAGGATGGACGGTGCGATTTTGATCATGGGAAAGCCCTCTTTTCTTTCAGATCGGCGGCGGTGGAGCGGGGACGGGCGGTCCCGGCCCGGTGGCGGCGGCGAACGGGGCCGCATAAGATGGTGCAAGCGGCCCGGACGCCCCCGGTCAACGACTCCGCGCAGCGTCCGCCCCTGGGTTTGGCGCCGCCGCTTTTTTAATATAGGGAGCCGGTGGGTCCGCCTGCCGGCTCCCATTGACGTTGCCCTCAGTGGACAAAGGGCAACACGCCTGCCAGCGGCCAAAATCAACGCTGGCGGCGTCATCGTCCTTGGCGGGCGCCACCCTCGGCCCATTGGAACGGGCCTCGGGAGACCCTGCGGGAATATACAGGGCCAGCCCGCCTGCGTCCTCTTCCTTGCCAGCCCTGATTTTTTCTCGCTGGCAGGTCCTTCGGAGTTTTTCGGGAGCAGATTGGGCAGCTGGCAAGGCAGACGAGGCCGCCGGGCTGGCTTGGCATCATATCGCCAAGTCTGCCGAGGTCCGTTCCACTGGACCGAGGCTGGCGCCCGGCAACGAGGATAACGCCGCCAGATGCTCAAGATGCCCCGAAAAACCGTATTGCCCTTTGT
>JAUNGH010000113.1 GCA_030524605.1 Oscillospiraceae bacterium
TGCCCCGGCGGAACGCCTTCTCCCGGCCCGCCGTGGCCAACATCGACCAGCTGGTGATCATTGCCTCTGCCGCTATCCCGAAGACGGCGCCCTTCCTCATCGACCGGGTGGCGGCCATCGCCGCCCTGAAAAACTGCGATGTCCTCATCGTGCTGAACAAGTGCGATCTGGATCCCGCCGATGAGCTGTATGACATCTATCACGATTCCGGCTTCCGGACCCTGCGGGTCAGCGCGGAGACAGGGGAGGGGCTGGAGGAGCTGAAGCCGCTGATCTCCGGAAAGCTTTCTGCCTTTACAGGCAACTCCGGCGTTGGAAAATCCAGTATTCTGAACGCGCTGGATCCCAACTTCCACTTACAGGTGGGGGAGATCAGCGAGGCCCTGGGCCGCGGACGGCACACCACCCGCCATGTGGAGCTGCACCGCCTGGGCTGCGGGGCGGAGGTGGTGGACTCCCCGGGCTTTTCCTCCTTTGAGACGGAGGAGCTGAACCTGGAGCTGAAGCGCCGTCTGCCGGAGACGTTTTTGGAGTTCCGGCCCTATCTGGACGGCTGCCGCTTTGTGGGGTGCAGCCACACCAAGGAAAAGGGCTGCGCCGTGCTGGAGGCCGTCCGCAGGGGTGGTATCCGGAAAAGCCGCCACGAGAGCTATCTGCGTCTTTATGAGGAGCTGAAGCCCCTCAGGGACTGGCAGGAGAATAAGAAAATCTGACGAAACGCCGGATGCGGATGCATCCGGCGTTTTTCCGCACCCCGGACAAAGGTGCCGTATATACTGGATTGACGAAAGGAGGCGGGCCGCATGTTTGGACGGCGGGGTGGGGGCTGCTTGCTCCTGGGCATCTGCGCGGTGGCGCTGGGGGCCGGGATCCTGATCGCGGCGATCTTTCCGGTGGGGGCGCTGCTGTTTCTGGTGGCCTTTCTGCTGATCGCGTGCGGCTGCGCCTGCTGTAGGCGTTGAAGAAAGGAGCGTTTTTATGAATATCGTGGTCTGGAAATCTCCCAAGGCGCTGCGGGGCATTCTGCGGAAATTGTTCGGCGTGAAGTCATAACCGCTCCCGGCGGTTCATAGAGTAGGACATGAACTGCCGGGAAAGGAAGGGGTCCTTCATGGAACTGGAACTGAAAAAAACAAGCCTGGATGCCTATGAGACAGGCGGAGAATTGACCTTGACCCAGGAGGAGACGGCGGAGACCATCGTGCCGGACTACTGTCCTGATATCGCGCGCATCATCGAAACCGACGGCAAGGTGTATCTCCACAGCCGGGAGCTGCGGGACGGCAAGGCGGAGGTCTCCGGAACCATCCGGGTGACGGTGCTGTACACCCCGGACGGGGAGGGCGGTATCCGCACCCTGGAATTTGCCATGCCCTTCACCGTGGAGAGCGACAGCCGCAGCCTGCCGGGCTGCCTGTACCTGACGGCGGAGACGGAGCCGGAATTCCTGGAGACCAGGATGCTGAATCCCCGCAAGGTATTTACACACTGCAAGCTCGTCACACATATCGCCGGGTATCAGAAGGCGCCGCTGACCTTCTGCACCGATACGGAGACGGAAAAGTCCCTCTGCGTGGAGAAGCGGCAGGAGCAGCAGCACGCGATTCTGCTGACCCACATTGCTGAGAAGGATTTTACCTTTACAGAGGAGATGAACCTCTCCCCAGGCCGGGAGGGGGCGGCGGAGTTGCTGAACAGCCAGGTTTGCAGCGCCGTGACGGAGACGAAGATCGTGGGGAGCAAGCTGATCTTCAAGGGCATGTTCTCCATCACGCTGCTGTACCGCACCGCCGAGGGGAAATGCTGCTCCACCACGGGAGAACTGCCCTTTTCCCAGATCATGGAGGTGGAGGGCGCGGCGGAGGGCGCGTCCGCCTCACTGTATTTGCAGCTGACGGGCACGGACCTCCAGATCGACGGGGACGACGCCGAGGGCCGCCAGATCGCGGTGACGCTGTACTTCCACGCCACGGCGCTGCTGCGGGAGGAGCGGGATCTGACGCTGCTGAACGACCTGTACTCCACCGCCTATGACGTGGCCTATGAGGCGTCGCCCCTGGCGCTGACCAGCTTCTGCGAGACACTGACCCGCCGCCAGACCGTGCGGGAGGTGCTGGAGATCGGCGTTGTGGCGGAATCCATCCTGTCTCTTTCCGTGTTCTGCGGCACGGTGTCTGTCAGCCGGGAGGGGGAGAGCGCGGTTCTGCGCACCGGGGCAACGGTGCGGGCGCTGTATCTGGACGAGGGCGGCGTGCCGCTGGTGGCGGAGCGGTGCATCGACGTCAGCTGCCAGCTGGAGCTGCCGGAGGACTGCAGGGTCACGGCCCGGGCCGTCTGCCCGGAGGAGGTCCAGGGCAGCCTGGGAGACCGGGGCATCGAGGTGCGCTTTCCCGTGGACTTCCGGGTGGAGGCCGCCAGCCGGGTCAAGCGGGTGTGCATTTCCTCCGCCAAGCTGGACACAGAGTCCTCCAAGGACATGAGCGGCGCGCCGTCCCTGGTGCTGCGGTGCCTGGGGAAGCAGGAGAGTACCTGGGATCTGGCGAAGAAGTACAACACCACCATTGCAGCCATCCTCTCCGCCAACCAGCTGGAGACCGAGGAGGAAATCCCCCGGGAAAAGCTGCTGCTGATCCCCAGAAAACGGGCGTAAAAAGAACACCCATCCGGGCTGACCGGGTGGGTGTTCTTTTCAACGTCTGTATGTTCCCAAAAGGCTGCCCTGCTGGAGGATATGGCCGTCCATAGCCCTTACCAGCGTCCGCCGGCCAGCCGCTCCGTCCAGTTCCAAACGGCAGTCCAGCGCATAGAAGCGGAAGACATAGCGGTGGGGTGTCAGGACAAAGAACGGCGGCTTCGGCCCCCGATATCGGTTCCGGCCATAGGCCGTGCCCTGTGCGGCGCCGCCCGGGATGGATGCGCCATGGGGACTGCTCCGGGATCTCCTCTATGGGAGGAAGGTTCCATATCAGCCAATGGGGATAGGCGGGGATCAGAGGAATATCCAGATCGTCCAGGATCACCGCCAGAGAAACGGCCTCCGGACAGAGCCCGGAGAGGTGGAAGGCCGGGGAGACATCCTCACCAAAGCCGGTGTGGCGCTTTGGGATGGGGCCGCCCTGCCGGAAGGCGGGGCTGGTGATTCCGAGAGGCCGTACAACTGCCATGTCAATTCTCCGAATACCGGGCCAGGAACTGGCGGGTGCGCTCCTCTCTGGGGTGGTCGATGACCTCCCGGGGATCGCCCTGCTCCACGATGACGCCGCCGTCCATGAAGATCACCTGATCCGCCACATCCCGGGCGAATGCCATCTCATGGGTGACGATGATCATGGTGGTCTTTTGCTCCGCCAGAGAGCGGATGACCTTCAGCACTTCGCCGGTCAGCTCCGGATCCAGGGCGGAAGTGGGCTCGTCGAAGCACAGGATATCCGGGTGCAGGGCCAGGGCGCGGGCGATGGCCACCCGCTGCTGCTGTCCGCCGGAGAGCTGGTGGGGATAGTGGCTTGCCCGGTCGGCCAGGCCCATCTGGGCCAGCAGTTCCCGTCCGGCGGCCTCAATGGATTCCTTGCTCTCTCCGCCCCGCTCCTTGGCCAGCAGCTCCCGGGCCAGGGTCACGTTCTGGAGGGCGGTGTACTGGGGGAACAGGTTGAAGCTCTGGAACACCAGGCCGAAGTGGAGCCGCTTCTGGCGGATCTCCTTCTCCTGCTGGGTGGAAGGGTCGGCGGCGTCGAAGATGACATTCCCGTTGACGGAGATGGTGCCGCCGTCGGGCTTTTCCAGGAAATTCAGGCACCGCAGCAGCGTGGTCTTGCCGCTGCCGGAGGAGCCGATGATGGACAGGGCCTGTCCCTTCTCCAGAGAGAAGCTGATGTCGTTCAGCACCTGGGTGGCGCCGAAATGCTTTTCAATGTGGTTGACTTCCAAAATAGACATGCCGGTGCCTCCTTACCTAAAATAATCCAGCTTGCGCTCGAACCACCCGAACAGCAGCGTCAGGATGCCCACGAACACCAGGAAGAAGATGGCGGTGGAGAACAGGGGCCAGATCAGGCCCTTGGAGGCATACTCGTTGGCGGTCATGATGATCTCCTTGTTGGAGATGATGCGGGCCAGAGAGGTATCCTTCACCAGGGTGATGATCTCATTGCCCATGGGGGGAACGATGCGCTTGATGAGTTGAAGCAGCGTCACTTTAAAGAAGATCTGGCTCTTGGTCATGCCAAGGACCTCGCCGGCCTCGTACTGCCCTCTGGGAACGGCCTCGATGCCGCCGCGGTAGATCTCGGAGAAGTAGCAGGCGTAGTTGATGACAAAAGCCACCACCGCCGCCCACAGACGCCCGTTGCCCACGGACGCCCAGGGATTTCCCCAGTTCAGCAGGCCGGGGCCGAGGAAGATGACCAGCAGCTGCAGCATCAGGGGCGTGCCCCGGATGATCCAGACAAACGTTTTGACCAGCCAGGCCAGGGGCTTGAAGCGGCTCATGGAGCCAAAGCAGATCAGCAATCCCAGAGGGATAGAAAACAGCAGGGTCAGCCCGAACAGCTGACAGTTGATAAGAAAGCCTTCGCACAGGCGGCCCAGGATCACGCTCATATGTTCACACCTCAGAAGACACGCTATGGGACAAGGGGAGCGTATCCCCCTGTCCCATGAAAGCGCAGGATTTTATGTACTCAGTCAGCCAGCTCCAGACCATACTTGTCGGCCAGTGCCTGCAGGGAGCCGTCGGCCACCATTTCAGCGAAAATCTCGTTGACGGCGTCGCGGACATCGGAGCCCTTGCGGAAGGCCACGCCGTAGTTCTCAACGGCCAGCTCGTCCACGATCTCCAGATCGGCGTAGTCGGTGCCCTCGCCGGTCATGGCGTTGGCCAGGGTCATGTCCAGCACAGCCGCGTCGGCAGTACCGGCCTTGACCTCCATCAGGCAGTCGGTCTGAACGCTCTTGCCAATATAAGTGGCCTGGGCCAGATTGGCGTCGGGCTCGGCATCCTCACCGCCGATGATCTGAACCTCGCCGGCGGAACCGACCTCAGCCACCACGGTCTTGCCGATCAGGGAAGAGGTATCGGTGTACTCGGTGCCGGACTTGATGACCACCACCTGGGCGTTTTTGACATAGGGGACGGTGCAGTTCATATTGGCCTCGCGCTCGGCGTCCAGGGTCAGGCCGTTCCAGATGCAGTCGATAGACTTGCCGGCCAGCTCGACCTCCTTGGTCTCCCAGATGATCTCCTGGAACTCAGGCTCCACGCCCAGCTTCTCGCAGACGGCCATGGCCAGCTCGGTGTCAAAGCCGGTGAACTCGCCGTTCTCGTCGGTGTAGTTCATGGGCTCGTACACGGTGTAGCCGATGATCATCTTGCCGTTCCCCTGGATGTAGGCCAGGTCGCTGTCGGCGGCGGGTTCTTCTGCGGCGGGTTCCTCGACATCAGCAGGCTCGGTGGTGTCGGCGGGGGTCTCATCTTTGCCGCCGCAGGCAGCCAGGGCCAGAACCATTGCCAGGGCCAGCAGCAGAGCCCAGAGCTTCTTCATGTTTTTCATTGTGCAATCCTCCAAAATCCGGACAGATCGTCTGCCCGTTTAATACGTTAGTAGTTTACCACGCTAAATTCCTTCTGTAAATATTGGAATCGACGGAATGGACACAAAGAAACCGGATATGAGTTGTGCAGTTCCCACAAAGAAAGACGGGCCGTCATACTTTCACCGCGGCGGACATAGAGTTAGAACATGAATATGGAGCGGAAAAAGGACGGGATGCTATGAATACCACCATCTATCAGAATATCGCCACCCGCACTGCGGGAGATATCTACATCGGCGTGGTCGGCCCGGTGCGAACCGGCAAGTCCACCTTCATCAAGCGGTTTATGGAGACCCAGGTAATCCCCAACATTGAAAACGTATACCGCAAGGAGCGGGCCCGGGATGAACTGCCCCAGAGCGGCTCCGGCCGGACCATCATGACGGCGGAGCCGAAGTTTGTCCCCGAGGAGGCCGCCCAGATCCAGCTGGAGGGGGGCGCGGCCTTCTCCGTGCGGCTCATCGACTGCGTAGGCTACATGGTGAAGGGCGCCATCGGCCAGTACGAGGACGACGCGCCCCGAATGGTCACCACGCCCTGGTACGATCACGAGATTCCCATGACCGAGGCTGCGGAGATCGGCACCCGGAAGGTCATCGCCGAGCACTCCACCATCGGCATCGTCATCACCACCGACGGCACCATTTCCGACATCCCCCGGGAGGATTATCTGGAGGCGGAAGAGCGGGTCATCCGGGAGCTGCAGGAGCTGGGGAAGCCCTTCATCGTCCTGCTGAACTCCGAGGACCCCCGGTCCGACCGGGCCGTGGCCATCAGCCGGGACATCGCCTCCCGGTATGAGGTGAACTGTGTACCGGTGAACTGCCTGGAGCTGGACGAGGACGCAGTGGGGGATATCCTGAAGGCGGTCCTCTACGAGTTTCCCATGCAGGAGCTGGATCTGTTCCTGCCGCCCTGGGTGGACGCCCTGCCGGCGGAGCACGCCCTGAAGGCGGGACTTTACGAAGCGGTGCGGCAGAACACCGCCCAGCTCCACCATATCCGGGAGGTGGACGGCGTCATCGCCGCCCTGGGGAGCTGCGAGAACATCAGCGAGGCGAAGATCACCAGCATCGACCTGGGCACCGGCGTGGCCGCGGCTGCCCTCCGCCTGCCCCGGGAGCTGTTCTACCGCACGCTGTCAGAGCAGTCCGGCTTCGAGGTGGGGGACGACGGCGATCTGATGAGCCTGCTGACAAGGCTTGCCGAGGTGAAGTCGGAATACGACAAGGTGGCCGGGGCGCTGAAGGATGTGCGGGAGACGGGCTATGGCATCGTGGTTCCGGGCATTGACGAGCTGAAGCTGGAGGAGCCGGAGATCATGAAGCAGGGCGGGCGGTACGGCGTCCGGCTGAAGGCAAGCGCACCCAGTATACACATGATCCGGGCGGATATCGAGACGGCGGTCAGCCCCATTGTGGGCAACGAGAAGCAGTCCGAGGATATGGTGAATTATCTGCTCCAGGAGTTCGAGGGGGACACCAGCAAGATCTGGCAGTCCAACATCTTCGGCCGCAGCTTCCACGAGCTGGTCAGCGACGATCTCCAGACCAAGCTGAAGCGGATGCCGGAGGACGCCCGGAAAAAACTTCAGGAGACCCTGACCCGCATCATCAACGAGGGCAGCGGCGGACTGATCTGCATCATTTTATAAGATTATAAGAGAAGCAGGCATTGGCGATGGCCAATGCCTGCTTTTGCCGCTCAGGGAAGCTCCTCCGGCAGCGGCTTCCGGGCGTATTGCAGAAATTCCTCCCGCACGGCTCCGAACCGCCTGTAGGCCGCCCGGCCCTGGTTCAAGGTCATGCCCCGGTTTTCGTCACTGGGCTCGTCGGCGGAGGCGGTGAACAGGTCGTTCTCCCACATGCACACCGGGCAGATATAGGCCAGTGCGCCGGCGGCTGGCGCGGAGAAGGTCTTGCAGCCGCAGCAGGGGCAGGGGTATTTGCCGGGCGTCGGGGGGCTGGCAGCGTTCTGGCATGGCACGGGGGATCCATCATGCCGGGCCTTCGGAAGAATCCGCTTCTTCAGACGCCTCTGCGCCGTGCCTTTCCCCGGCACGTACAGCCCCGTCATGTCCGCACCCTCCAATTCCAGCAGATATGTAGGATTACAATAGAAATTGGACAAGAGGATAAAAAAGGATGAAGGATAGGA
>JAUNGH010000114.1 GCA_030524605.1 Oscillospiraceae bacterium
CCAGCAGGGGGGAGAAGGTGTCCCGGATCCACTCGGCCCGGGGGCACTTGACGGCAAACCAGTCCCCGGTGGCCACCCGCCCGGTGGAGGCGGTGACGCCCAGGGACTTCAGAATCTCCACGCACCGCTCCGGTGCCCAGGTGGGGAAGGCCAGCCGGTTGACGGTAGAGACCATGCCCACGGGGTCGCCGATGGCGGTGGTGTCCACGTCATGCTGGATGAACTCCGACGGCACCACCAGGCTCCCGGTGGGCAGGTCGGTGGCGCAGCCCGCCACGCCCGCGTTGAAAATCAGATCCACGCCGTAGCGCAGGCAGAAGATCTCCGCCGCCATGGCGGCGTTGACCTTGCTGATGCCGCCGGCGCAGGCCAGGATATCCGGCGCGACCTCAAAAAACGGCACGCCGGAGACGGTTTCAAAGGGCTTCAGGTCTTTTGCGCCGGGCAGGGCGTGCAGCTCCGCCGCCATCGCAAATTGCAATCCGATTTTCATAACATGGCTCCTTACCCGGCGTCCGGCAGCTTTTTGCCGCACTTGCCGCAAAATGTAAATTCAGCGCCCAGTTTTGCGCCGCAGTAGGGACAGAAGCGGAAGCTGCCGCTGTCCGCGCCGGCAGGGGCGTCCTCCGCCGGCGCGCTGAACCGCCGGTCCAGCGGATCCGGTTCCTCGCCGTCCTCCACGATGTCAAAGGTGGAGTAGCGGTTCTCGCCGGTGGCGTTTTTCAAGTTGTACACCACCTGGACGATGCCGATGATGATGAACAGGACGCCAAAGAGCGGGAAGAATCCCGGCGCGCCCATAGACGCGGCGGTAATGGTCCAGAAAATACCGAAAATGACCGCGATGACAGAGGCCAAAGCGCCCATGGCCGATGGGCCTCTGCCGGGCTTGATGCTTTTCATAGGATATACCTCCACAGAGCATTTCCCGCGTTTGCGGGGGGCTGTCCCCAGTATAGCACAGGACCGCCGCCGGGGCAAGGTGCTCCGTCACCGCTCCTTCCAAATAAAAACCGGCATGGGCGGGTCGCCCCGGCGGTTGGCCCAATCGCAGCAAAGCACGGAGAACACGCGGTCGTCCAGCGTTTTCAGGTACTTCAAAACGGCGGCTTTCTCCTCATAGCCGTTTTCCTTCCCGTAATAGAGGGCAATGGCCATGACCCCGCCGGGCCGCAGCAGCCGCAGCCCGGCCCCGATGGCCGCCACGGAGCTGTCCGCCCGGGTGAAAATATGGGGGTCCCCGCCGGGGAGCCTGCCGAGGTTGAACACCACACAGTCCACGCTGCCCGCCTCCGCGTAGCGCTCCATATTGGCGTGGCTGTCCAGAATGACGTCGGCGCAAAGGCCCTCCGCCGCCAGCAGCGCCCGGGTCCGGGATACCGCCTTCTCCTGGATGTCGAAGGCCAGCACCCGGCCCGACCGCCCCGCCAGGCGGCACAGCAGGGCGGTGTCACGGCCCTTCCCGGCGGTGGCGTCGATGCAGAGGGCGCCTGGCCGGATGTTCTGGTTTAAAAAGTCATGTACCATGCTCAGCGTGTTCAGCTGCATCATGCTGCCTCCTTGCATAACCGGGGCTTTTAAAGCGCGGGGCGTGACCGCCGGGCACGTCCCGCAGCCAAGCCGGGGCAGCTTTTTGGAAAGCGACCCCATAAAAAGTTCCCGCTGTAGACACAGCGGGAACTTTTTTGAAAGCAATCAGCCCTTGACGACAGCGGCGGTGTCCTGGGCGATCATCAGCGTTCCCCACGGGACGAGTCCCGCGGGGGCCCCGTGAGATTGAAATGCTCGGGCGAAATGAATTCGCCCTCCGCCAAGGTTTTGCCCACAGGCAAACCGCTTGCACGGCGCAAGCGCCGTCCCGCTTTGCGGGTTCCTGAGGAACTGATGAGCAGCCTCACTGACGGCACAGAGCCTGCCTTGCTTGATCAGCCCTTGACGATAGCGGCGGTGTCCTGAGCGATCATCAGCTCCTCGTTGGTGGGGATCAGCAGGACCTTCACCTTGGAGTCGGCGGCGGAGATGACCAGCTCCTTGCCGCGGCCCTTGTTGGCTTCGGCATCCAGCTTCACGCCCATGTATTCCAGGCCCTCGCAGACCATGGCGCGGATGCCTTTGTCGTTCTCGCCCACGCCGGCGGTGAAGATGATGGCGTCCACACCGCCCATGGCGGCGGCGTAAGCGCCCACATACTTCTTCACCTCATAGGCGAACTTCTCCTCGGCCAGCTTGGCCTTCTCGTCGCCGCTGTTGGCGGCGTTCTCCAGGTCGCGGAAGTCGGAGGACACGCAGGACAGGCCCTCCACGCCGGACTTCTTGTTCAGGATGTTCAGCATCTCGTCGATGTTCATGCCGTACTTGTTCATCAGGTACTGCAGGATGCCGGCGTCCAGGTCGCCGGCGCGGGTGCCCATGGGCAGGCCGGCCAGGGGAGTGAAGCCCATGGAGGTGTCCACGCTCTTGCCGCCGTCCACGGCGGCGATGGAGGAGCCGTTGCCCAGGTGGCAGGAGACCAGCTTCAGCTCCTCGGGCTTTTTGCCGAGCATGGCGGCGGCACGGCCGGAGACATACTTGTGGCTGGTGCCGTGGAAGCCGTAGCGGCGGACCTTGTCGTTCTCATAGTAGGCGTAGGGCAGGGCGTACATGTAGGCCTTGGGGGGCATGGTCTGGTGGAAGGCGGTGTCGAACACGGCCACCATGGGGGTGCCGGGCATCAGGGCCTGGCAGGCCTTGATGCCGATGATGTTGGCGGGATTGTGGAGGGGGGCCAGGGGGTTGCACTCCTCGATGGCGGCCATGACCTCGTCGGTGATGAGGACGGAGCTGGCGAACTTCTCGCCGCCGTGCACCACGCGGTGACCGACGGCGTCGATCTCCTTCATGGAGCCGATGACGCCGTTCTTGGCGTCCACCAGGGCGTCCAGCACGGCCTGGATGGCCTCGGAGTGGGTGGGCATGGCCACGTCGATGGCGTCCAGCGTCTCCTTGCCCGCGAGCTGGGGCTTGTAGGTGAACTTGCCGTCGATGCCGATGCGCTCGCACAGGCCCTTGGCCAGCAGATCGCCGGTCTCGGGATTCAGCAGCTGGTACTTCAGGGAGGAACTGCCTGCGTTGATGACAAGAATGTTCATAATTACCGTCTCCTCTTTCTTCTTTTGGGGAAAACCTTGCGGGTTTTCCATAAATGATATAAAATAAAGACACAAAAATGGCCGCCGCGCCTGGGCGGAATCCTACATATTATGTATTATACCAGAGATTCTCCAGGTTACAACCACCATTTTTACCGAAATGTCACTTTTTTGTTACCGCTTAGGGGTGAAATCTGTGCAGGTTGCAGGTATGATAATAGAATACAATCCCATGCACTGCGGGCACCTGTACCTGCTGGAGCAGACCCGGGCACGATTGGGCGCCGGCACGGCGGTCGTCGGCGTCATGAGCGGGGACTTTGTCCAGCGGGGGGACTTCGCCGTTCTGCGCAGGCACGCCCGGGCCGAGGCCGCGGTGCGGAGCGGCGTGGACCTGGTGCTGGAGCTGCCCCTGCCCTGGGCCGTCAGTTCGGCGGAGCGGTTCGCGGACGGCGGTGTGCAGGTGCTGGCGAAAACGGGCCTGGTGACGCACCTGGCCTTCGGCAGCGAGTGCGGCGACGCGGCCGCACTGCAGGAAGTGGCCGCCTGCCTGGACTCCGAGCTGTACCACGCGGGCCTGCGCCGCTTTTTGGGGGAGGGCATGTCCTTCGCCGCCTGCCGCCAGGCGGTGGTGGGGGGCATCCTGGGCGAGACGCAGGCCGCCCTGCTGGAAACGCCCAACAACAATCTGGGCGCGGAGTACTGCAAGGCCCTGCTGCATCATGCTCCCGGCATCCGGCCCCTGACGGTGCCCCGCCGGGGCGACGCCCACGACACCCCGGTCTGGGAGGGAGGCAACCCCTCCGCCACCGCCATCCGGAAGCTGCTGCGGTCCGGGGAGCGGGAGCGGGCCCTGGCCCTGATGGCCCCGGCCATGGGAGAGGTTTACGAAAAAGAGGAGGCCGCGGGCCGCGCCCCGGTCTTTCTGGAGAATTGCGAGCGGGCCGTCCTGGCCCGGCTGCGGTCCATGACAGAGGCGGATTTCGCCGCCCTGGACGAGGGACGGGAGGGGCTGTGCAACCGCCTGTACGGCGCCGGCCGTGCCGCCGTCTCCTTGGCGGAGGTGCTGGAGACGGCCAAGACGAAGCGCTACGCCCACGCCCGCCTGCGCCGGATGGTGCTGTGGGCCTATCTGGGGCTGGCGCCGGGGGAGTTCCCGGAAAAAGTCCCCTATCTGCGGGTGCTGGCGGCCAATGAGACCGGCCGCGCCCTGCTGGCCCGGATGCGCGGGAGCGCGTCCGTCCCGGTTTTGACCAAGCCCAACCATGTGCGCCGGTTGGACGGGGACGCCCAGGCGCTGTTCGCCCTGGAGGCCCGCGCCGCCGACCTGTATGCTCTGGCGTATCCCAACCTCGCTGCCGCCGCAGGCGGCAGCGCCTGGAAAGAGGGGCCTGTGATCGTATAACTCCCTCGCCGGAAAGGAGCGACCCATGACAACTCTGATCGCTTTATTCATGTCTCTGCTGCTGACAGCCTGCTCCGCCGCCACGATGGCGGATGTCAAAAGCGCGCCGCCGCCGGATGTGCTTTTGACGGAGGAGCCCGCTCAGGAGACGATCCGCTACACCGTGGAGCTCCGGGTGTGTGAGGACGCCGTCCAGGCGGAGGACGGCACCCCCCTGGCCTCCTACCGCTTCCGCCTGCCGGTGCTGACGGCCTGCCGGGAGGACGGCACGGCCATCACCGAGCCCGAAACGGAGCTGGAGACCCAGGCGGTGACGGCGGCCGCTGCGTTCAACGAGAGATTCGACGGCTGGGCCGAGGCGGAGGAATTCCAGACGGTGGCGGCGGGCGCGGCGGAGGACTATGCCTGGCGCCGGACGGCGGGCTACGAGTGGTCCGGCGGCTATACGATGGAGTTGGACTGCACGGTGTACCAGACGGAGCGGATGGTCAGTGTGTCCGGCCTGTACTACAGCTACACCGGAGGGGCCCACCCCAACACCTATCTGATGGGCTGGAACTTTGACTTGGACGCCGGCACCTTCTTCGAGCCGGAGCTTTTGGCGGAGGACAGCGCAATGCAGGAGGCCGTTGCCGCCGAGCTGGTCCGGCAGGCCCGGGCGCGGGCGGCGGAGAACAGCCTTGCGCCGGAGGAATTCTTCTGGTCGGACTACGAGACCATCATCGCCGACTGGGGCAGCTATGCCGTGTCCTTCGACGAGACAGGGATGCGGGTGGCCTTCTCCCCCTACGAGCTGGCGGCCTACGCCGCCGGAGCCCAGGAGTTCCAGCTTTCCTACGAGTGGCTGGAGCCCTGGCTGAGCGCGCATGGGCGGGAGCTTCTGGGGCTGGAAGCGGAGGAATAAGCGCATATAGACAGCGCGGGCTGCGGCCCGCGCTGTTTTTGACTTGACATACCTAGATATTCTATGTATAATATGCATAGAATATCTAGGTATTGATTTCCGCAGGAGGGATTCTATGAAAAAGCAGAACATTGAGCATACCCAGCTGCTGGTGCTGTCGCTTCTGGCGGGGGAGGACATGTACGGCTACCAGATGATCGTAGAGCTGGCCCGCCGCTCCGACCACACCTTTGAGATGAAGGAGGGCACCCTGTACCCGGTGCTCCACGGCCTGGAGAAGGATGGCTATGTGGAGGCCTACCAGCAGGAGGCCCCCACGGGCCGGATGCGGAAGTACTACCGCCTGACCCGCAAGGGCGGCGCGCAGCTGCGGACGGAGGCGGAGACCTGGCGGAGCTACTCCGGGGCCGTCAACGCCGTGCTGCGCAGCAGCCCGGGGCTGAACCTGGCGTGACATGACCAGACGGGAGTATACGGAGCGGGTGCTTGCCGCCCTCCGCCGGGTGACGCGGGCGGAGCGGGCGGCCATCCGGGCGGAGATCGACGCCCATATGGAGGATCACGTCTGCGCCCTGCTGGAACTGGGCTACCCGCCGGAGCTGGCGGAGGAGCGGGCCATGGCCGCCATGGGGGACCCGGAAGAGGTGGGCAGGGAACTGGACAAACAGTATCCCTTCCGGTGGCTGGCGGTGAAGTGGGCCGCCATGGCACTGACACTGATACTGGCCCTGCTGATGCTGGGACAGATGGATTGGCAGATGGTAAGGATCAATTTGGCATCCCGGTTTTGGCCGTCACAGCTGTTTACTTACGAGGAGCCGTATGAATTTCTGAAAGGGGACGACACGGACGTCCGGATGGAGGTGGGACCGGCGGTGGCACGGGTCTGCGCCGCCAAGGTCGTAAAGATCCAGCCGGGAGCGGAATGGGCGGGGGAGCGGCCGGTGGGCTCCTATGTCGCGGTTCTGCGTATCCGCTGCTATGGAAAATCCCTGCGGGATCTGGGGCGGAGTGTGTCCGTGCCGTATCTGGAGGTGGAGGGAGACGGCGGGCATGCCGGCTCCGGAGCCTATGGCTGGTTTTCCTTTGTCAGTGTAGAGCCGGGTGAGACGGAACTGACGCTGGCCTGTTCCAAATACGGATATAATGCGGCTTGCAAGGTTCCGCTGGATTGGGAGGGGGCAACATGAAAAAAGCGCATTTGACCCGGCGGGACATGGCCCTGCGCTGGTGCGCTGCGGCGGCGCTGCTGGCGGTATGCGCCTGGATGTGGCTTCCCGGGAGCCGGACGCTGGCGGCGGCCCACCGGCAGGCGGTGGGGGACTTCCTCGCGTTTCCTGCGGAGACGCTGTGCGAGGTGGAAACGGACAGCGGAGAATGGCTGATTTTGTCACAAAATGCGGATGCCGTCTGTCTGGGACGGTATTACAAAGCGGGGTGGCTGAATTGGCGGTGCGAGTATTTGTGGCCTGTTTTGGAGCGGGACGCCGGGCGGCCTTTTGTGGCGGGGGCCGACCGTGTGACGGTGGAGGAGGGCCGCGGGTACGACAGGCGGATAGTGCGCCATTATGTATTCGGCTGCGTGTGGGACCCGGCGGTGGAAACTGTCAAGATCTCCTTCCGCGGGGAGAACAGTGAGGAGCAAATATCGGAGCAGACGGTCCGTTTGGATGTGGCGGCAATGGAGCGGGACAGCCAGGGGGAAAAGTGGTTTTTCCAGCCTATGGATCCGGTCAAGGGAATCGTGTCCTGGACGAGTTCCGTCACCGGCTATGACGGCCAGGGGAGAGTGCTGGGAAAGCAGTATGTGTCGGGACTGGGCCGCTGGGAGGATGAGCTTTGAGAAAAAGGACAGGCTGGAGATTCCAGCCTGTCCTTTTCTATCCTTTTAATTGACATAATATATTTTCTGCAAACCTATCCAGCCGCTCCGCGATCCCCGGCAGGGCCATGGCTGTGCCCGCGTCGTTGGCGGTCTCCAGCAGGCAGAATCCGGGCGGGAGCCAGAAGCCCTTGTTCATGTTCAAGGCGCTGACCACCTGGCTTGCCACGATGTCCCCGCCGGAGTAGCCGGACACCACGATGGCGAACACCGCCTTGTCGGTGAAGGGGGTGGTGCGATACAGGGCCGTCAGGCGGTTGATGGCCGCCGTCAGGTTGGCGGAGAGGGCGTCGTTGTAGTTGGGGCACAGCAGCACCACCGCGTCGGC
>JAUNGH010000115.1 GCA_030524605.1 Oscillospiraceae bacterium
GTCACCGGCGTTTCCCTGTGCCTGTTCTTCGTGGCGCTGTTCAACGGCTGGCACAGCTTCGCCGTCTGGTTCAACAACGTCCAGCGCACCTTTATCCTGGTGGAGAACCTGCACCTGGGCTTCGGCACGCTGCTGCTGGCCCACATCTCCTTCAACATCCCCTACGTTATTTTGTCCGTGGGCCCCAAGCTGCGGCAGATGGACAAAAACCTGGTGGACGCCGCCATGGACCTGGGCTGCACCTGGATGCAGGCCTTCCGGAAGGTCATCCTGCCGGAGATCAAGCCGGGCATCGTCTCCGGCGCGCTGACGGCCTTCACCATGAGCATCGACGATTTCGTCATCAGCTATTTCACCGCCGGCTCCTCCTCTTCCACCCTGGCCATGACCATCTACGGCATGACCAAGAAGCGGGTCAGCCCGGAGATCAATGCCATCTCCACCCTCCTGTTCGTGACGGTGCTGGTGCTGCTGGCCATCGTCAACATCCGGGAGGCCCGGCAGGAGCGGCGCGCCCTGCGGCGCAATGTGTGATCCCACGGCTCCCTGAGCCTTGAGATAGAAATTCAACAAACACTGGAGGAATGATCAATTGAAAAAAGTGGTAGCCTTGACTCTCGCCATCATGATGGCGGCGAGCCTGTTCCTGAGCGGGTGCTCTGTGCGGAAGGATGACGATACCCAATCTGCAAACGGCTCCGACACAAGCAGTACCGGCAGCAACAGCAGTGGCAAGCGCGTGGTAAACGTATGCAGCTGGGGTGAATACATCGATGAAGATTTGATTTATCAATTCGAGGAAGAAACCGGCATCACCGTGAATTATCAGACGGCGGAGAGCAACGAGGCCCTGTACTCCCTGCTGAAGACCGGCGCCGGTGATTACGACGTCATCGTCCCCTCCGACTATATGATCGCCCGCCTGATCGACGAGGGCATGCTGGCCGAGCTGAACTACGACAACATCCCCAACTACGATCTCATCGGCGACCAGTACAAGGGCCTGAGCTTTGACCCCGAGAACAAGTACACCGTCCCCTACACCTGGGGCACCCTGGGCATCATCTACAACACCACCATGGTGGACGGGCCCATCACCAGCTGGGACGCCATGTTTGACGAGAAGTACGCCGGCAACGTCCTGATGATCCGCAACTCCCGGGACGCCCTGGCCGCCGCCCTGCTGGACCTGGGCTACTCCATCAACACCACCGACGAGGCCCAGATCCGGGAGGCCTATGAGCTGCTGGCGGACGCCAAGAGCAAGGGCGTGTACCAGAGTTTCGTCATGGACGAGGTCTTCAACAAGATGGAGGGCGGCAACGCCGCCATCGCCATGTACTACGCCGGCGACTACCTGACCATGCTGGAGAACAACGAGGACCTGGCCTATGTGGTGCCCGAGGAGGGCTCCAACTGGTTCGTGGACGCCATGTGCGTGCTGAAAAACGCCCAGCACAAGGAGGAGGCCGAGGCGTGGATCAACTTTATCGCCTCCACGGAGTCCAATCTGGCCAACATGGACTATATCTGGTACGCCTCTCCCAACACCGCGGCGCTGGAGGAATACCCCGCTTATTACGAGGAGACCTACGGCGAGGAGCTGGATACGGAGCTGTACGAGATCATGGCCGCCCCTCAGGAGGTCCTGGACCGCTGCGAGCTCTATGTGAACCTGCCCGCCAACATTCTGACCCTGTATAACGACCTCTGGACGGAGCTTGGCATCTGAGAGAAAAAACCGGCGCTGGCCTCAGCGCCGGTTTTTCTTGCAAATTACGATTTTAGGTGTACACTGGGATCATCAGGAACCTACATACAAGGAGGAATATTTATGATTTTGATCGGAACCAAATGCCGGCTGGAGCAGACTGTCACCCAGGAGCTGACCGCCGCCGCCGTGGGCTCCGGCGCCCTGCCGGTGTTCGGCACGCCCTTTATGGCCGCCATGATGGAAAACGCCGCCATGACCGTACTCCAGGGCTTTCTGGAGGAGGGCCGGGGCAGTGTGGGCACCCATCTGGACATCAGCCACGACGCTCCCACCCCTGTGGGCATGAAGGTCTGGGCGGAGGCGGAGATCACCGCCGTGTCCGAGAACGGCAAAATGGTGGACTTCGCCGTGAAGGCCTGGGATGAGCGGGGCCCCATCGGCTCCGGCACCCACACCCGCGCCGTTATCAGCAGCGACCGCTTTTTATCCAAGTGCAACGCCAAGCTGGAGGGCTGACCTCCCCCCACAGCGTTCAGTCCGCCTGGAATCTCCGGGCGGACTTTTTTTGACGCAGTTTGAAATTTTCCTTGTAATTTCTGTAAATTATGCTATGATATCCTTAACGCAAACGTTTGAGGAGGACATATCATGACCATGCTTGCGCTTCTGGAAGAGGGCTTTCAGTTTATCGTGCAATTCGGCGTTTTGTTTCTGGAGTGCGTGGGCGTCGCCGTGCTGCTGGTGGCCGCGGTGCGGAGCATCGTCGGCTGTTTCAGCAAGGATCCCCACGTCCGCCTGGTACTGGCCCAGGGCATCGCCCTGGCACTGGAGTTCAAGCTGGGCGGCGAGGTCCTCCGCACGGCCATCGTCCGGGAGCCTCAGGAGCTCATCACCCTGGGGGCCATCATCCTGCTCCGGGGGGCGCTGACCTTCCTGATTCACTGGGAGATCAAGAACGAGGAGTCCAGGATCAGCGTGTGAATCCTGCCTGAACGCAAGAAAAAAGCGGCCGCGCGGCGGCCGCTTTTTTTGCTGCGGTTTCTTACAGTGTCAGAGAGGGCGCGCTGTACACCCGGGCGGCCAGCTCGCTGTTGAGCATGTACAGGCTCTTGGGATCGGAGCCGAACAGCTCCATCTTGGAGATCAGGTCGTTGGCGTTGGTCTCCTCCTCGCCCTGCTCCTTTACGAACCAGTCCAGGAACTGCATGGTGCGGAAGTCCTTCACCTCATAGGCAGCGGCATAGATGTCGTTGATGAGGCTGGTGACATAGATCTCATGCTCCAGACCGGCCTGCAGCACCGCCATGTCGCTGTCCAGCGCCTTGTCGGGCTTGGCGATGGCGTCCAGGGTCACGGTCTCGTTGTTGTTGTGCAGGTACTGATAGAACAGCATGGCGTGGTCCCGCTCCTCCTGGGCCTGGATCTTGTACCAGTTGGCGAACCCGTCCAGGCCCCGGGCCTCGAAATAGTTGGAGAAGTCCAGATACAGGTAGGCGGAATAGAACTCCTTGTTGACCTGCTGGTTCAGCAGGTCCTTGACTTTTGCGTTCAGCATCGTAAATCGCTCCTTTTCTTCTTTGATCTGTAATTGTGATTGTACATGCGTTTTTTGCAAATGTCTATCAGAAAAACGCACAAAATACACGGCCAAATTGATCGCCCGCGCCTGCCGTCTGCCAAATGTCAGAACAGCGTGATCTGGCTGGTCTCCGCCATGCCCGCAAAGGCCCCCAGGGCCTTCAGCTGCTCAATGTGGGTCTTGGACAGCTTGTTGCAGCACATGGCGAACTCCTCGATGGAGATGAACTGCTTCCCCTTCCGCTTTTCCACCGTGTCGATGGCCGCCGCGTCGCCCAGGCCGTGGACGGTGGTGAAGGGCGGCAGCAGGCCGTTTTCCGTCACGATGAACTTGGTGGCGTCGGACCTGTAGATGTCGATGGTGTCGAAATGGAAGCCCCGGAGATAGAACTCGTAGCACACCTCCAGGGTGGTCAGCAGGTTCTGCTCCACCGCCGTGGCGTCCTTGTTGTTTTCGATCTCCCGGATCTTCCGCTTCACCGCGTCCTTCCCCGCGCAGCAGTACTCCGCGTCGAATGCCTTGGCCCGGACGGAGAAGAAGGTGGCGTAAAACGCCAGGGGCTGGTGGACCTTGAACCAGGCGATGCGGAAGGCCATCATAACGTAGGCCACGGCGTGGGCCTTGGGGAACAGATAGCCGATCTTCGCCAGGGACTCGATGTACCACTCCGGCACCTCGTGCTCCCGCATGGCCTCCACCCAGCCCGGCTCGAAGCCGCCCTTCTTCACCTTGCCCTTTCGGACGGACTCCATGATCTTGAAGCTCATCTTGGGGTCCAGGCCCATGGAGATCAGGTACAGCATGATGTCGTCGCGGCAGCCCACCGTCTCCAGAACGCCGGCGGTGCCGCTGACGATCAGCTCCCGGGCGTTGCCCAGCCACACGTCTGTGCCGTGGGAGAAGCCGGACAGCCGCACCAGGGTGTTGAAGTCCTTGGGCTGGGTGTCGATCAGCATCTGGCGGGTGAACCGGGTGTTGAACTCCGGGATGGCCACGGCGCCGGTGGGGCCGAGGATCTCGTCATTCTCATAGCCCAGCACCTTGCTGGAGGTGAAGATGGACATGGTGTCCGGGTCGTCCAGGGGGATGGCCTGGGGATCCACGCCGGTCAGATCCTGCATCATGCGGACCATGGTGGGGTCATCGTGTCCCAGCATGTCCAGCTTCAGGATGTTGGCCTCCATAGAGTGGTATTCAAAATGGGTGGTGATGGTGTCGGAGTCGTCGGCGTCCGCCGGGTGCTGGACGGGACAGAAATCCTCCATGTCCTTGTCATCGGGAACCACCACCAGGCCTCCGGGGTGCTGGCCGGTGGTGCGCCGGGCGCCCACGCAGCCCAGAGTCAACCGGTTCTCCTCCGCCCGTCCGGCGGTGATGCCGTTCTCCTCCAGATACTTCTTCACGAAGCCATAGGCGGTCTTTTCCGCCAGGGTGCCGATGGTGCCCGCCCGGAACACCTGTGTCTCACCGAACATTTCGATGGCATGGCGGTGGGCCCGGGCCTGATACTCGCCTGAGAAGTTCAGGTCAATATCCGGCACCTTGCCGCCGCCAAAGCCCAGGAAGGTCTCAAAGGGGATGTCAAAGCCGTCTTTGACGTATTTCTCCCCGCAGACGGGGCAGTTTTTGTCCGGCATGTCCGCGCCGCAGCCGTAGGAGCCGTCCTGAATGAACTCGCTGTTCTTACACTTGGGGCAGCGGTAGTGGGGCGGCAGGGAGTTGACCTCCGTGATGCCGGACATGTATGCAACCAAAGACGAGCCGACGGATCCCCGGGAGCCAACCAGATAGCCGTTTTCCAGGCTCCGCTGCACCAGTTTTTGGGCGGACATGTACACCACATCGTACTTGCCCAGAATGCCGCCCAGCTCCACGTTCAGGCGGTCCACGATCAGCTGGGGCGGGTCCTCGCCGTACAGGCGGTGGACCTTCTCCCACACCAGGCGGTTCAGCTCCTCCTCGGAGTTCTCCAGCCGGGGCGGGAACAGCTCCTTGGGCAGCAGCTCAAAGGTCTCCACCTGGTCGGCCACCAGACGGGTGTTGGTGACCACCACCTCATAGGCCTTCTCCTCCCCCAGATAGCTGAACTCCTTCAGCATCTCGTCGGTGGTCTTGAAGTAGATGGGCAGGGACTCGTTGGCGTCCGGGAACTTCTTGGACGCCAGCAAAATGTGGCGGTACACCTCGTCCTCCGGCTCCCGGAAGTGGACGTCGCCGGTGGCGCAGACGGGCTTGCCCAGCTCCTCCCCCAGGCGGACAATGGTGCGGTTGAACTCCTTCAGATCCTCCACGGACTGCACGTCGCCGTTGCGGAGCATGAACATGTTGTTGCACAGGGGCTGGATCTCCAAATAGTCGTAGAAAGAGGCGATGCGCTTCAGCTCGTCCCAGTCCTTGTGGTCCGCCACGGCCCGGAACAGCTCGCCCGCCTCGCAGGCGGCGCCGACGATGATACCCTCCCGGTGCTCCCGCAGCAGGCTCTTGGGGATGGTGGGCACCCGCTTGAAGTATTTCAGGTTGGACGCGGAGATCATCTGGTACAGGTTCTTCAGCCCCACCTTGTTCCGCGCCAGCAGAATGATGTGCTTGGGGAAGCGGTTGGACTTGCTGCCCTGGGGCCGCAGCTTCTCCATCTCCGGGTTCACCGCCTGGAGGGTGTGGATCCCCCGCTCGTGGAGCATCTTCCAGAAGGGGATCAGCATATAGCCCACCGTGGCGGCGTCGTCGCTGGCCCGGTGGTGGTTGAAGGCGGGCAGGTCCAGGTGCTCCGCCACGATGTCCAGCTTGTACTTCCCCAGCCCCGGCAGCAGGTTCTGGGCCAGGATCAGGGAGTCCACATAGGTGGGGGCGAATTCCAGCCCGCAGTCCCGGCAGCCCTTCCGAATAAAGCCGATGTCGAACTCCGCGTTGTGGGCCGCCAGGGGGCGGCCATTGACAAATTTCAAAAACGCTTCCAGGGCCTCCCTGGGCTGAGGCGCGTCCTTCAGCATGTCGTCGGTGATGCCCGTCAGGCCGATGATCTCCGGCGTCAGGCGGCGGCCGGGGTTCACGAAGGTCTGGAAGCGCTCCGCGATCTGGCCGTTTTTCAGCACCACCGCGCCGATCTCCGTGATGGCCTCCCGGTCCACCTTCAAGCCGGTGGTCTCGATGTCGAAGCAGACGAATTCATCGTCCAGGGAACAGTCCTGCGTTCCGTGGACGGCCACCCGGTCGTCCACATTGTTGATGAAATAGCCCTCCACGCCGTAAAGGATTTTGATTTTACTCCCCGCGGCGTGCCAGGCGTCCGGGAAGGACTGGGCCACGCCGTGGTCGGTGATGGCGATGGCGGGATGGCCCCAGCGGATAGCCTCCTGGATGACCTCCTTGGTATCCGTCAGGGCGTCCATGTTGCTCATTTTGGTATGTAGGTGCAGCTCCACCCGCTTCACCGGGGCGGTGTCCTCCCGCTCCTTATGCTCAATGACGTTGATGTGATAGGGGTTCAGCTGGATGTCCTTGCCGTCCCAGGTGGGCTCCATTTTCCCCTGAACACACAGCCACATCCCGGGCTTGATGGCGCTCTCCAGGCCCTGGGCCTCCTTGGTGGTCAGGTTTTTCTGCACCGTCACGGAGTTGGTGTAGTCCGTCATGTCGAAGCTCAGCCGCCACATGCCGGGCCGCCGGGTCTCCCGGCACTCAAAGGCAAAGACCTTGCCGCTGACGGTGGCGTTGCCCATTTTCAGGTTCAGGTCACGCATGGGGCCGGGCCGGGCCTTGATGGGGTTGCCCATCAGCACCTTGCCCACCGCCGGCTTGCCGCCCTTGCCGCCGGCGGGGGCGGCGGACGCCTGAGGCATGGGCCGGGGCGCCTCCGGGGCCTTGCAGGTAACGTCCATCTCCACCCCGGTGAAGCCATACACCGCCCGGATGGCATCCCGGATGCCCCGGATGTCCTCCTCCGACAACGGAAATTTGACCAGCAGGCGCAGACTGATGGTCATGGCCCCCTGGTCGATACAGGCCCCCTTCAGCACGGCGCCTGCCAGCTTCAGCCGCAGTTCCCCCGAGAGCTGCAGCTCTGTGAACATTTCAAAAAACGGGATATCTCTTGACATGGCTTCCTCTCTGATATGGTTTGAATGGACAAATGAAAATAATGGACAATGGACAATGAGGGTGCTTGCCAAACGCGCTTCCATCGCTTTCGGGCGGTCGGCTTCCGAAAAGAAACCACGCGCCTGAAAACACGTTTGCGTCCAGTGT
>JAUNGH010000116.1 GCA_030524605.1 Oscillospiraceae bacterium
CCGGCGCCCAGTGCGACCACGTGAACCACGTGTCCACCCAGCTGCCCTACGCCATCACCTGCGCGGCGGTCTCCGGCGTCACCTATCTGATCGCCGGCGTACTGGTGCAGGCGGGGGCTCCCGGTATCCTGGGCCTGCCCATCGGCATCGTGCTGATGCTGGGCACCCTGGTCGTCATCAAGCGGCTCCACGCAAAAAGGGCCTGACTGTCTCTCCGAAACCGCCCGGTGCTTTGGCCGGGCGGTTTCTTTGACATTTCGACGGTTTACATTGGCCCGGAAACGTGGTAAACTCTGGTTTGCGATTTGAGAGGGGGAGAGCCTATGAGCCGGGAGACCGTTTTGGCCCTGCTGCGGGCCGGAGAGGGGGACTATCTCTCCGGAGAGGAGCTGAGCCGCCGCCTGGGGCTCAGCCGCACCGCCGTGTGGAAGGCGGTGGACGCCCTCCGGCGGGAGGGCTACGGCATCGAGGCCCGGGCGGGCCTTGGCTACCGCCTGACCGGGACGCCGGACGCCCTGACGGAGCCGGAGATCCGCAGCTTTATGCGGGAGACGGCGGCGGTGGGCCGGGAGCTGCGGTGCTTTGACGAGATCGACTCCACCAACAACTATGCCAAACAGATCGCCCTGTCCGGCGCAACCGACGGCACGGTGATCGTGGCCGACTGCCAGACTGCCGGACGGGGCCGGATGGACCGCTCCTTCCAGTCCCCAAAGGGGAAGGGCATCTATCTGACGGCCCTGCTGCGGCCAAGCCTGCCGCCGGAGCGGCTGCTGCCGGTGACGGCGCTGGCGGGCGTGGCGGTGTGCGCCGCGGTGGAGCGGGTCTGCGGCGTCCGGCCGGGGCTGAAATGGCCCAATGACCCGGTGCTGGGCAGCAAAAAACTCTGCGGCATCCTGACGGAGCTGTCCCTGGAGGGGGAGACGGGCCGGGTGCAGTATCTGGTGCTGGGCATCGGCGTGAACGTTTTGCAGACGGAGGAGGACTTCACCCCGGAGGTGGCGGAGATGGCCGCCTCCCTGGCCATGGCCCTGGGGCATCCGGTGTCCCGCCCCGCCCTGGCGGCGGCGCTGATCGAAGAGCTGGACAGTCTGTACGCCGCCCTGAAGGCCGGGGACCTGGCGGACTATCTCGCCGCCTACCGGCGGGACTGCGTGAATCTGGGCAGGGCCGTCCAGCTGCTGTCCCCGGCCGGGCGGGAGACCGTCACCGCCGTGGGCATCGACGGGGATTTCGGCCTGGTGGTCCGGGGGGCGGACGGCACGGAGCGGACGGTGCGCTCCGGCGAGGTCTCCGTCCGGGGCCTGTACGGCTATGTAGAATGAGCAGATAGGAGTGAGTGCTTTGAAAGAACTTTGGGAGCTGTTTTGGACCTTTGCGAAAATGGGGGTCATGACCTTCGGAGGCGGCATGGCGATGCTGCCCATCCTCCAGCGGGAGGTGGTGGAGAACAAGCGCTGGGCCACCGAGGAGGAGCTGACGGACTACTTTGCCATCGGCCAGTGCACGCCGGGCATTATCGCGGTGAACACCGCCACCTTCATCGGGCAGAAGCTGGACGGCGTGGCGGGAGGCATTGTGGCGACCCTGGGCGTGGTGTTCCCGTCCCTGGTCATCATCTCCGTCCTGGCGGGGCTGATCACCAACTTCGCCCACCTGGCGTGGGTGGTGAACGCCTTTGCCGGCATCCAGGTGTGCGTCTGCGTGCTGATCTTCAACGTCGTGCGGAAGCTGCTGAAAAAGTCCGTGGTGGATAAGCGGACCGCCGTGATCTTCGTGCTGGTGCTGGCGGGCGGCGTGTTTCTCAGCATCTCGCCGGTGTGGTTCGTCATTGCCGCCGCCCTGGCAGGCGTCATTCTGAAAAATCTGGAGGTGAGGGGCAGATGACGGTGTATCTGAGACTGTTCTGGGAATTTTTCAAAACCGGCCTGTTCGCCATCGGCGGCGGCATGGCCACCCTGCCCTTTTTGAAGGACATCGGGGCGAACACCGGCTGGTACAGCTATACGGACCTGATGAACATGCTGGCGGTGTCCGAGTCCACCCCCGGCCCCATCGGCATCAACATGGCAACCTACGTGGGCTTCACTGTGGGCGGTGTCCCCGGGGCGGTGATCGCCACCATCGGCGAGGTGACGCCCTCCATCATCGTGATCCTCATCGTGGCGGCCATGCTGAAAAAGTTCCGGGACAGCAAATATGTCAATGACGCGTTTTACGGCCTGCGCCCCGCCTCCACGGGCCTGATCGGCGCCGCCTGCGTGGCGGTGGTTCTGGAGGTGCTGACGGCCGTGCAGGTGACCAGCCCCGGGGCGGGGGAGGGGATCGTGAACCTCTTTACCCTGGCGGGCGGTTCGCTGCTGAACGTGCGGGGCCTGCTTCTGGCGGCGGTGCTGCTGGTGTTGACCAACTGGGTGAAGCCCGTCAAGGACTGGCACCCCATTGTGTTTATCGGTTTTTCCGCCGTGGTGGGTGTGGTGTTCCGCTTTGGCGGGGTGTGAGACGGGAAAAACGGGCGCGCAGGCACCCGTTTTCCGCCGGAGACGGCGAATTTCCTGAAAAATCGGCGGCCCGCTCTTGACGGCTATTGGAAAAGCCGGTATTATGTAAAGTGTAATCATGTGTACAAACTTGTGCCGCGCCGCATCCGGCTGGACGCGGAACAGAGACAGAGCGTTATAAAAACTTGCGGGAGGATACACCATGGCCATGAAGCGCTGCCCCGTCTGCGGGGAGAAATACTCCGATACCTATCGGGACTGCCCATTCTGCGAGGAGGAAGAGGCCCTGCGGGACGGGGAGGAGATCCGCCGCAGTCCCAAGCGGGGCAGGCGGGCGGCCCATGGGCGGCAGTACAGCCTGATCACCCCGACGCTGATCGTGCTGATTCTGATCATGGCGGGACTGCTGGTCTATCTGCTGTACGGCGACAAGCTGGCGGCGAAGTTCGGCAAGGATGGCGAAGAAGACATGCAGCCGGCGGTCGATACGCCCATCGAGCCGGTGGAGCCCAGCGTGGGCGGCGAAGAGGAACCCGGCGGGGACGACGGCGTCATGCCGGAGGAGCCTGGCGACACGACCGTCACGCCTTCCGCCGTGACGGACTACGACAAGCTGATGGCCCTGCCCGGCGGCCTGAGCCTGAGCACCACGGACTTCTCGCTGTTCACCGTGGGGGAGACGCATACCATCACCGTGAGCGGCGGCAGCGGCAGCTACACCTGGGCCAGCGAGGACGAGGGCGTGGCCTCCGTGGACCAAAGCGGCAAGGTGACGGCCATTTCCCGGGGCACCGTCAACGTGGTGGTGTCCGACGGCAGCAAGAAGGGCGTGTGCATCGTCCGCTGCAATGTCAGCGGCTCCGCTCCGGCCACCACGCCCAGTACGCCCAGCACACCCACCACCACGCCCACCACTTCCGGCCTGAAGGCGGGCGCCGCCACCGTGGTCAACGGCGGCAACGGCGTGTTTGTGCGCTCCGGCCCCGGCACCAGCTATGAGGCCCTGGCCACCGTCCCCAACGGCGCGGACATCCAGATCGTGGAGAGCGCCGGAGACGGCTGGTACAAGATCACCTTCTCCGACGTGGGCGGCGCGTCCACACCCGGCTACATGAAGGGCGACTTCCTGGCGAACAAGTGACGGGGACTCCCTGTGATCAAAAATATCCCCGGATGCGTTGGCATCCGGGGATATTTCATTGCATGGAACGGAAAAGCGTGTTATCATATATCGTGAATTGATATAGGAACCGATAAGGAGCATTCTGTATGACGGCCAAAGAATTCCAGCAGAAGTCTTCCCTGCAAATTTTTCTCTCCTACTTCAAGCCCCACCGGAAGCTGTTCATCATGGACCTGTGCTGCGCCCTGGTGATCTCCCTGATCGACCTGGCGTTTCCGGCGGTGTCCCGCTGGTGCATGTACCAGCTGCTGCCCAAGAGCGCCTATCAGACCTTTTTCGCCGTTATGGCAGTAGTGTTCGCGGCCTTCGCCCTGCGGGCGGTGCTGACCTATGTCATCTGCTACTGGGGCCACACCTTCGGCATTCTGGTGGAGGCGGACATCCGCCGGGACCTGTTCCGCCACATGCAGGAACTGAGCTTCGACTACTTTGACCGCAACCGCACCGGCCAGCTCATGAGCCGCCTGACCGCCGACCTGTTCGACATCACGGAGCTGGCCCACCACGGCCCGGAGGACTTGTTCATCTCCGGTGTCACCATCGTGGGGGCCCTTGCCATCATGTTCTCCATCCAGTGGCGGCTGGCGCTGATCATCGCCGTCATCCTGCCCGTCTTTCTGATGGTGGTGTGGGCCTGCCGCCGCTCCATGAGCGCCACGTCGGTCAAGGTGAAGCAGAAGACGGCGGTCATCAACGCCGATATCGAATCCGGCCTCTCCGGCATCCGCACCGCCAAGGCCTTTGCCAATGAGGCGGCGGAGCTGAAGAAGTTCGACACCTCCAACGACAGCTTCAAGACCTCCAAGCGGCAGTACCACAAGGCCATGGGCCGGTTCAACGCCTCCATGGAGTTCTTTTTGTGCATCCTGTCCGCGGCGGTCATCGCCGCCGGGGGCTTCTTCATCATGGAGGGGAAGATGGACACGGTGGACCTCATCACCTTCAGCCTGTATATCACCACCTTCGTCAACCCCATCCGCAAGCTTTCCACCATGGCGGAGATGCTGGCCAACGGCAGCGCCGGCCTGAGCCGCTTCATCGAATTGATGCGGACGGAGCCCGCCATGCAGGACGCCCCCGACGCCAAGGTCCTCCGGCGGGTGGAGGGCCGCATCGACGTGGACCACGTCAGCTTCGCCTATCAGGACGACCTGGATGTCCTCCACGACGTGGACCTGCACATCCGGCCCGGCGAGACCGTGGCGGTGGTGGGCCCCTCCGGCGGCGGCAAGTCCACCCTGTGCCAGCTGATCCCCCGGTTTTACGACGTCACCGGCGGCGCCATCCGCATCGACGGCCAGGACGTCCGCTCCGTGACCCAGGAGTCCCTGCGCCAGAACGTGGGCGTGGTGCAGCAGGACGTGTTTTTGTTTGCCGCCAGCATTCTGGAGAACATCCGCTACGGCTGCCCCGGCGCAAGCGAGGAGGAGGCGGCCCGGGCCGCCAAGCTGGCGGAGATCTACGACGACATCGTCGCTATGCCCGACGGCTTCAACACCTATGTGGGCGAGCGGGGCGCCCTGCTCTCCGGCGGGCAGAAGCAGCGCATCTCCATCGCCCGCATCTTTTTGAAAGATCCCCCGGTGCTGATCCTGGACGAGGCCACCTCCGCACTGGACAGCGTGACGGAGGCCAAGCTCCAGGAGACCTTTGAAAAGCTGTCGGAGGGCCGCACCACCATCATCATCGCCCACCGGCTCTCCACCGTCCGTAACGCCGACCGCATCGCCGTGGTGGAGGAGGGCCGCATCACAGAACTGGGGACCCATGAGGAGCTGATGGCGAAGGACGGCGCCTACGCCGCCCTGGTCCGCACTCAGGAGCTGCGCCATGGATAAGCCGAAGCTGCTGGACCGGATCGGCGCGGCGGGGGAGGACCGGCTGCTGCTGGCCAAGGTCCTGGACCGGGCGGAGCAGGCCGGAAGCCGGAACATCCCCGCCGCCACAGACTTTTTGAGCCCCCAGCAGCAGATGCAGACGCTGGACCTGCTGCGGCTGGCGGGTGTCCCGGAGACCGGGTACGCGCGTCTTGGCGGCTATGACGGCGCGGAGCGGAACATCTTCCTCTTCCTGCCGGACTGGCTGGATCCCGCCGACGCGGACAGCCAAAGCCCCATCCGCTGCCTGCGGGCGTCCTTCCGGGCGGAGTACGCCCTGAGCCACCGGGATTTCCTGGGCAGTCTCATGGGCATGGGCATCGTCCGGGAGAAGGTGGGGGACATTCTGGTGGGCCCCGACAGCGCGGACCTCATCGTGCTGGATACCGTGGCTGACTTCCTGCTGCAAAGCTGGGACTCCGCCGGACGGGCCAGGCTGACGGTTTCCGCCATTGACGCCCGGGATCTCCACTTCCCGGAGGTGAAGTGCCAGGAGGTGCGGGACACGGTATCCTCCCTGCGGCTGGACGCCGTGGCCTCCACAGGCTTCAAAATGGCCCGGGGCAAGGCGGCGGAGCTGATTTCGTCGGGCCGGGTTCAGGTGAACTGGCGGGCGTGCTCGAAGCCGGACAAGCTGCTCTCGGCGGGGGATACCGTCTCCGCCCGGGGCTTTGGAAAATTCCAGCTGACGGAGGTGGGCGGCGTGACGAAAAAGGGCCGTACCTCCATCGTGCTGAAGCGGTATGTGTAAAAGGAGCGCCTATGCTGGAGTATGCGTTTGAGGAAATCAACTGCGGCGAGGGCGGCGGCTGGCGGTACGCGGGGTTTATCCCCAAGCGCCAGCGGGCCGGAGGCTTTATTGAGACCATAGACCTGGTTTTCGAGCGGGAGCGCCCGGAGACCTGACAGGAGGACATCATGGACCAAAAACAGATCGACCGCATCAACGAGCTGGCCCGGAAGGCCAAGGCCGAGGGCCTGACGGAGACGGAGAAAGCAGAGCAGGCCGTCCTGCGCCGGGCGTATATCGACTCGGTGCTGGGCAACCTCAAAAGCCAGCTGGACCATACCTATATCGTGGACGAGACGGGGCACAAGCGGAAGCTGAAAGAGAAGGAGGAGTGACCCGTGGCCGGCAGAGAGATGAAAAAGAAGGACAGCGACTGGGGTTCCTGGGCGCTGATCGTGTTTCTGTTTGCCTTTGGCATTTGGCCTGTTGCGCTGATTCTGCTGTTTGCCAAGCTGTTTGGCAGCGACGGAAAGCAGAAGCAGGAGGCCCCGCCGCCTCTCCGGACGGAGACGGCCCCCAAAGCGCGCGCCGGCGCCCAGCCGGGAAAGGCCAAAAAGGCCGTGGGCAAGGTCACAAAGTCCCCGGCGGCAAAGAAGTCCACTGCCAGGATTTTGAAGATCACGGGCGCCGTCGTGGCGCTGGCGGGTCTTGTGGCGGCGGCGGAACCCCTGGGGATGCTCCCATCTTCCTATGACTGGCTCGGCATCTGGCTGGAGGATTTTCTGGCGGGGCTTGCCATCGCCGTGGGCGGCGGCGCCATGTTTTTCAGCGGCATGTCCATGGACCGCCAGCTGAAGCGTTACGCAAAATACCTGGCAGTCATGGGCGACCGGGAGGCCATGCCGGTGGAGGAACTGGCCCGGACGCTGGGCTACTCGGAGCGCCGGGTGGAGAAGGACCTCCAGAAGATGATCGAAAAGGGCTACTTCGGCGGCAAGGCATACCTGAATGTGGAACTTGGGTACCTGTTCCGCAGCGGCGAGGCCGACGCGGCCTGGAAGCGGAAGCAGCAGGAGGCGGAAAAGGCCCCCACGCCCAAGGAGGCGGAGGAGGGGTATTCCGGCATCCTGCGGAACATCCGCCGGGCCAACGACGACATCGCGGACCCCATCCTCTCCGCCAAGATCGACCGGCTGGAGGAGATCACCGCCAAGATCTTCCGGGCGG
>JAUNGH010000117.1:0-3967 GCA_030524605.1 Oscillospiraceae bacterium
AACTGCGCCGTCAATGTCAAAGGGGTAGTCCAGCCGCTGGTCGTTGATGCGGTCGATCTCCGCCTGGACGGCTGCCGTCCCCGCCAGCGTCTTGTGGGGGATGACCTTGAACCGCTGGGAGGCCAGATATTCCAACGTCCCGGCGTGGGAGGCGAATTCCCGGCCCTCCGCCAACTGCAGGTTGAAGATCTGGATGTCCAGCTTCCGCTGGGCGCAGATTTGGGGATCCAGCTGCCGCAGGGAGCCGGCGGCGGCGTTGCGGGGATTGGCCATCAGGGGCTTTCCCTGGAGCTCCCGCATGGCGTTGATCTCCTCAAACACCGCCCGGGACATGTAGACTTCCCCCCGGACGATGAGCCGTGGCAGTTTTTCCGGAAGCCGCATGGGGATGGAGCGGACGGTTTTCAGGTTCTCCGTCACATCCTCCCCCACCCGGCCGTCGCCCCGGGTGGCGCCCCGGACGAACACGCCGTCCCGGTACTCCAGCGCCACGGACAACCCGTCCACTTTCGGCTCCACGGAGTACTCCACGAGAGCGCCCAGGGCCTCGTCCATGCGCTGGCAGAATTCCGCCACCTCGCCCGCGTTGAACACGTCCTGCAAGCTCTCCAGCGGCACCTCATGGGTGTAAGGGGAAAACCCTTCCAGGGTCTTGCCGCCGATGCGCTGGGTGGGGGAATCCGGCGTGACCTCCTCCGGGTGGGCCGCCTCCAGCTCCTCCAGGCGGCGGTTGAGCATGTCGTACTCATAGTCGCTCATGGTGGGCGCGTCCAGCACATAATAGCGGTAGCCGTTTTCATTCAGCGTCTCCCGCAGCTGTTTGATCTCCTCACGGTAATCCATCTTTTACCTCCGGTATCATTGATAATGGATAATTGACAATTTTTTCACTTGTCAATTTCCATTCAGGATGTAGTCCTTTGCGTCGTCTCCATAGGTCTCCGGTGTTGCGGAGAAGTAAGTGTAAGTGTCCGGCACGGAGCCGACGATCACCGTCTCCGCCACGGTGAAGGTGTTGGAGACCTTGGTGACGGTGGTGAACCCCGGCAGCAGGATGCTGACGTACACGTCGATGTTCAGGACGATGTTGTGCTTGGTCTGGTTGATGCCGGCGGAGATAAACGCATTCTCAAACCACGCCGTTGAGGACCCCACGGACTCCATCCGCACAGAGATGCGGGGCCCCCGCCCCGCCAGCAGGGCCGAGCCGGTAAGGGTGCCCACCGGAATGGACAACTCCCGGGCGGATACCTGGTCGATGCGGGCCAGGATGACGTCCAGAATATCGGCTTGAAGGCGGTTGAAGGCCGCCATGTTGCTGTGGAGGGCGGTGATCTTGCCCTCGTTGTCCTTTTCCAGCGTGGTCAGGTTCTCGTACCGGATATCCCCGGACTGGACGGCTTCATCCACGGCCTCGGTGACGATACGGGTAACGGTGTTGCTGACCCGGGTGGTGGCCAGGCTCTCCAGCACCGGCTTCATGCGGGCGGCGGCGGTCAGCGCCAGGGCCAGCAGGGCCGCGGTCAGCAGGAAGGCCAGCGTCCGCAAAACGGCCCTTCGGTCCAGTGCCCGGCGGTAGTAATAAAAGCCTCTCCACATGGTTTCACCCCCTCCCGCATCCTATGCGGGGAAAGGGCTGGCCCATGAGCGAACGGACAATTGACAATGAACAATTGACAATTTTGGTGCCTGACAGACGCTGATTTGCCGCTTTCAGGTGGTTTCTTTCAGAAAGGCACCTCAACGCTTCCACGCACAGTGTGCATGCATTGTCCATTGTCAATTCTCAATTGTCAATTATTCCAGTTGTCAATTATTGGAGGCCGTTCACGATCTCCTTGAATACCCTGCCCCGCTCCATAAAGTTGGCGAAGCGGTCGAAGGAGGTGCTGGCCGGGGACAGGATCACCACGTCGCCGTCCTTTGCCCGGCTGTCCGCCAGGGACACGGCCTCATGGTAGTCCTCCGCGTCCACGATCTCCAGGCCGCCGTAGTTCTCCGCCTGCTCTACGGCCCGGCGGATGGCCCCGGCGGTGGCGCCGCAGAGGATCAGCAGCTTCACGTGCTCGTTGACCACGGGGCCCAGGGCGTCGTAGGGGATGCCCTTGTCCTTGCCGCCGGCAATGAGGATGACCTTCCGGTCAAAGGAGTTCAGCCCCGCGATGGTGCGGCTGGGGCTGGAGGCGATGGAGTCGTTGTACCACCGCACACCCTTCCGGGTGCGGATCAGCTCGATGCGGTGCTCCACGCCGCCGAAATCCCGGGCGAAGTCCCGTATGACCACGTCGGGCACCAGGCCGTCCACGGCGGCGACGGCCGCCAGATAGTTCTCCACGTTGTGGACGCCGGGAAGCTTGATGTCGGCGGTGCGCATGACCTCCCGCTCCTCCCCGCCCCGGCGGGCGATGACCGCCTCGCCCCGGAGGAACACGCCGTCCTCCAGCTCCTGCCTCCGGGAGAACAGCCGCGCCCTGCCAACGGCCCGGGCGGCTTCCTCACAGGTGAGGGCGTTGTCGGCGTTGAACACGGCGATATCCGCCGCCGTCTGATGTGTAAAGATGTTTTCCTTTGCGGCGATATACTCCGCAAAGTCCTTATGCACGTCCAGGTGGTTGGGGGCCAGGTTGGTGATCACGGCGATATGGGGGCTGTGGGTCATGGTCAGCAGCTGGAAGGAGCTCAGCTCCAGCACGGCGATGTCGCCGGGGTGCATGGCCCCGGTCTCCGCCAGCAGCGGGTGGCCGATATTGCCCCCCAGGTGGACGGTCTTCCCCGCCCGCTTCAGGAGTTCCGCGATGATGGTGGTGGTGGTCGTCTTGCCGTCGCTGCCGGTGACGGCGATCTTCGTGCAGGGACAGACCTCGAAAAAGACCTCCATCTCGCTGGTCAGCTGGCTGCCCCGGGCCACGGCGGCGGCCAGTTCCGGCAGGTCGGGCCGCATGCCGGGGGTGCGGAAGATCACGTCCTGGTCCAGGTCCCGGAGGTACCCCTCCCCCAGGTGCAGCTTCGCGCCCCGGGCCTCCAGGTGGTCCGCCAGGGCGCCCAGGGCCGCCCGGTCCTTTTTGTCGCAGGCGGTGACGGCCACGCCCCGCTCCAGCAGCAGCTCGATCAGCGGCTGGTTGGAGACGCCGATGCCGATGACGGCCACGGTCTTATTTTGCAGGGAATCCAGATATTCCTCAAATGTCATGGGTCTCGCTCCTTATGTCCTCCGCCGGTGGGCGGGAAATCGCGTACAGAGAAATTATACCGCAAAGGGCGGAAAATTACAACGCAGGCGGGCAGCCCGTCACACTTTTTTCTCCAAACACACCAGCCGGACGTCCCGGATGCCGTTGAACACGGTGGGCACGACGCCCGCCTCCGCGTAGCCCAGCCTCTTGTACAGTGCCCGGGCCCGGACGTTTTTCTCGTTGGTGTCCATGCGGAGGTAACGGCACCCGTGGGCCAGGGCGTACTGCTCATAAAAGTCCACGAACCGGGTGCCGTACCCCGCGCCGCCCGCCTCTGGCGAGACCACCAGGGTGTGGAGCACCATCACCTGGTCCGCCGGCGCGTCCCAGCGCCACCGGGCCAGGGCATAGGCCGGCTCCTGGAGCTGGTTCAGCTTGGCGGCGGCAACGATCCGCCCGCCGTCCTCCTCCACGAACATGTGGCCGCTGCGGACGCCGTCCTCCGCCGTCCTGCGGGTGGGATAGACGCCCCGCACCCAGCCGATGGAGGCCCGCCCGGCCTCCTCCTCCGAGAGGATATCCCCGTAGATCTCGCTGATCCTGGCAATGTCCTCCGCGCGCGCTTTCCGAAACATGTCCGCATCCCTTTCCGCCCGGCCCGCCGGGGCCTTTGTCATTTCTCTGGTATCATACAATATCCGGCGGCGGCTTTCAAGATGTTTTCCGCCGTTGACAATCCCCCGCCCATCCTGTAAAATAGGCAGTGCGAGGAAAACAGACAGTCGCGTGGCCAG
>JAUNGH010000117.1:4067-7438 GCA_030524605.1 Oscillospiraceae bacterium
CCCGCCCATCCTGTAAAATAGGCAGTGCGAGGAAAACAGACAGTCGCGTGGCCAGGCCGAAAGGCCGTCCATGAGGAAAGTCCGGGCTCCACAGGGCAAGGATAACGGGTAACGCCCGCCGAAGGCGACTTCAGGAAAAGTGCAACAGAGATATACCGCCAGTGCGGTTAAACCATGCTGGTAAGGGACATGACGCCATCCCCGCAGCAGCTGCAAAGCAGCGGCGCGGGCAGCGGAGGTGTTGTGTGAAGAGGGACAAAGGGTCCCTCTTCACGATTTCAATCAACCCGCCGCAGCGGCCGATTCCGCAGGAATCGGAGGGGTTCCACCCTTACCAGTGCGGTTTAGCCGCACTGGTAAGGGTGGAAAGGTGCGGTAAGAGCGCACCCGACGGCTGGAGACTGCCCGTCGCTGTAAACTCTATCCGGAGCAACACCGGCATGGGAGCATATAGGCTGGCCCGGCCGCTCCCGGGGTGGCTTGAGCGTGTTGGCAACAGCACGCCTAGATAGATGACTGTCAGATACAGAACCCGGCTTACAGTTTTGCTCGCGCAAGAATACGGCCCCGGCTGCGGAACACGCGGCCGGGGCATTTCTTTATCCAAAAAGATAAGCGATAAGAGATAAAAAATAAGAGATATTTCCGTGCTGTGAGATCACCGACTGTCTCTTATCCAGCCGTGAAGCGGCGCTTATCTTTGATCTCTGATCTCCCTACATGTATCGGTACCGCTCCCCTGTGTAGCGGTCAAGGCAGGCCAGGAACAGCTCCCGGCTCTGGAATTCCAGGAGCCGGAAGCCCTCCTCCGGGTGGAAGGACACGATGCGGCGCTGGGTGGACACCCAGACGCGCCAGGGGCTGGGGGCGGTTTGTTCCAGAACGCCTTTCTCCGCGGGCGAGCTGCGGCGCGGTCCCGCCGGGGCCGTCAACCGTCCGCCTCCGCAGATTGCCGGGCCAGCTCCCGCTCCCACTGCTCCTGGCGCTCAACTGCCGTCAGCAGGCGCTCCGCCAGCTCCGGCTCCACCGTGTCCGGCCATGTTTCCACTACTTCGCCGTCCACCAGGTCGTAGAGGATGTAGGGCTTCATCTCCCAGCGGGTGCGGACCGCCAGCTCCGTCACGCCGTCCTGGTCGTAGTCCGTCTGCGCGAAGGCGAAGCAGTCATCCACCGTCAGCAGGCGCTTTTCCTTCTCCCAGGTCTCGGGGTCACAGCTCCAAAAGCGGCAGCTGTAAACCTCCTCCCCCTTGCCGTAGCGGTTCTGATAAACGTTCGCATACTCGCAGAACACACAGGGATATCCAAACAGCTCATCATCCGTCCCCGGCATGGTGTCCAGCCCGATCATGCTGCCGGCAAGGCCCGCCATGCTCATGGAGGTCATGCTTGTGGCCTCACAGCTGATCACGACACCCTGGCATGTCCGCCGGTTCCAGCGGTAGTGTAGCTGAAAGTTCCAGGGCTCGCCATATTCATTCCGCAGTGTAATCCCGTCAAAGCCGGTCTCCTCGCCGCACTTCAGGCGCAGAAGCTGTCCTTCCCGCTCCACATAGATATAATTCACGCCGTCAATGGTCTCCTTCCACTCAATGGAATACAGCCCCTGCTCGCTGGCGAAGGTCTCCAGATAGAACCACACCGCTCCGGCCGCCGCGGCCAGCAGCAGCGCCGCCAGAACCGCCAAAACCGCCAGCTTCTTCCGGCTCCGGCTCCGCTCCGCCCGAAGATTGTCCCCGGAGAGCGCCAACAAATTTTTCACGGTCTCATCCTCCTTCTCCTCCCGCACCGCCTGGCGGCGGCAGGCCATCAATTCCTCCACGCCAAGGTCCAGGACCGCCGCCAGGGGCTCCAGCAGTGTCACGTCGGGGTAGCTCAACCCCCGCTCCCACTTGCTGACCGCCTTGTCCGTCACGTGGAGCCGGGCCGCCAGGTCCTTCTGGGTCAGGCCCAGGGCCTTGCGCTCGTCTCCGATGAAATTGCCGAGTCTCTCTTTGTTCATGGGATCACCTCGCCTCCAATGTACCCGAATCCGTGCCAAAAGGCAACCGACCAGCGGTAGAATCCGCTTCAAACGTATTTTCGGGCGCCGTCCGGGCGCGGCGCCGGGAATTTTGTGCTGCGTTTGGAGAAAAGCGCGTAAACCCTGCGCTGCACGGACTGGTTTTAACGCATTTTGCGGCGGCGGATGGAAAATCGGATTGCATTGCGGCGGCACACCTTTTATAATGAGAAAAAACAACACGGGAGGCGCGGAAGATGAAGCTGGCGACGGCGGCGCAGATGAAGGAACTGGACAGGCAGGCCATTGAGGAGCGGGGCATCCCCTCCATCGACCTGATGGAACGGGCGGCGGCGGGCGTGGCCCAGGCGGCGCTGGACCTGCTGCCGGACAGGCCGGGAAAGTGCCGGGCGGCGGCGTTCTGCGGCGCGGGCAACAACGGCGGGGACGGCATTGCCGCGGCGCGGCTGCTGTTTTTAGCGGGTGTAAAGGTAAGAGCCTTTCTGGCCGGTCAGTATGAAAAGCTGACGCCCGACGCCCTGGAGGAGACGGCCCGCCTCTCCGAGTGCGGCCTGGAGCTGGAGCCCTTCGACCCGGCGGATCCTGCGCAGGCTGCCTGGGCGCGGAGCTGCCACGTGCTGATCGACGCCGTTTTCGGCGTGGGCCTTTCCCGGGAGATCGCCCCGGATTCCATATTCGATGCCGCTATCCGCCTGATGAACGGGTGCCGGGGCAAGGTGGTGGCCGCAGACATCGCCAGCGGCGTGGAGGCGGACACGGGACGGGTACTTGGCTGCGCGGCAAGAGCCGACAGGACAGTGACCTTTACACTGAAAAAGATCGGCCAGGCGGTGGGCGACGGCGCCCTGCTGTCCGGCGGAGTGGAGGTGCTGGACATCGGCATCCCCGCCGATCTGAAAAGGAAGACCGTCTGTCCGGTGCAGACGGTGGAGGCGGACTTTGTGAAAGCGGCCCTGCCGCCACGGAAGCCCGACGGCCACAAGGGCGACTTCGGCAAGCTGCTGGTGGTGGGCGGCGCGGTGGGCTACACCGGCGCGCCGTATCTGACGGCGTCGGCGGCGGTGCGGAGCGGCTGCGGGCTGGTATACCTGGGGGTGCCGGAGGGCATCTGGGCCGTGGAGGCGGCGAAATGCGTCTCCGCCATGCCCTTCCCCCTGCCTGAAAAAGACGGAGTGTTAAGCTATAAAGCTTTACAGAAAATCGAGGAGAAGCTGTCCGGCTGCGACGTGCTGGCCCTGGGCCCCGGCCTGGGACGGGGCGGGCAGGCGGCGAAGCTGGTCTGCGAGCTGCTGCTCCGGACGGAAAAGCCGGTGGTGCTGGATGCCGACGGCATAAATGCTCTGGAAGGACA
>JAUNGH010000118.1:0-3959 GCA_030524605.1 Oscillospiraceae bacterium
GCCAGGAGAACTACGACAACAACCTGGCGGTGGTCAACGGCCACTCCTACAAGGACTTCAAGAGCGACAACACCAACCTGTCCATCCTGTGTTCCCACAACTTCAGCGTGCCCTTCAACCAGCCCATCGCCTACGCACAGAAGGTGGGCGAACTGACCAACATGCTGGCCAACGGCCACATCCTGGTCCAGCGCTTCGGTGACATTCTGGACGGCAAGCGCACCTGGCAGAAGGAGCTGGCCCAGTCCAACCTGCGGCCCACCCTGCCGGATGCGGTGGCGGGGGACATCACCGCCGCCATGCCCTACCGGGCCATGATCAACATCATCAACTTCATCCAGGCCATGGACCAGGTGGTGCCCGGCTTCGCGGCGTATGAGACGCTTCTGTACTCCCCCGAGCTGAAGTTCTACTCCAACCGGGTGAAGATGGACACGGACTTCAACACCAGCCTCCAGGGCCTCCACTGCCTGGGCGACAGTTCCGGCTGGACCCGGGGATTGATGATGGCGTCCATCATGGGCGTCCTCATGGGCCGCAAGATCGCGGAAGAGGGCTGAAACGTATGATAAAAGCCGCCGGGAACTTCCCGGCGGCTTTTTATGCGGCGGAGGGCTGTATCCATTGCGCCCCAACGTCCGCAACCTGGGGTTGACAAACTTCCACCCGCCGCGTTCTTGCCTTTTCCGCCCGAATGCCGTACCATGGAGCCATCAAACGGGAAAGCGAGATCGTAGACATGGAATTTTCGGAAAAGCTGACGGCCCTCCGCCGCCGGGAGGGCATGTCCCAGGAGCAGCTGGCGGACCGGCTGGGCGTCACCCGGCAGTCCGTCAGCAAGTGGGAGAGCGGAGCGGTGATGCCGGAGCTTGTAAAGCTGATTGCTTTGTCGGAGATGTTCGGCGTCAGCGTGGACTATCTGGTGAAGGATTGGCTGGAGGAGCGGGGAGAAGCGGAGCCGGACACCCCGGACAGCCCGTTTTCCGCCCAGCAGGCGGCAAGGCTGGAGCAGAAGGTAGACGACCTGACCCGCTCCATCAATGGGAGTGTTTACCGCTATGACAGCAGGACCCGGATCCTCGGCCTGCCGCTGGTGTCCGTCCGGATCGGTTTTGTACGGCATTACCGGATGTCACGGGATGATGTGGCCCGGGGCGTCATCGCCATCGGGAACGCCGCTGTTGGCGTGGTGTCCATCGGCATCGTCAGCGTCGGCCTGTTCAGCTTCGGCTGCCTTGCCGCAGGGCTGCTGTCCCTGGGCATCGTAGCCCTGGGACTGGGGGCCTTTGGCGTGGCGGCCCTGGGATATCTGGCCTTCGGCGTCAGCGCCGTGGGCTTCTATGCCGGGGGCGTCTGTGCTGCCGGCGCCGACATCGCTGTGGGCGTGGCGGCGGCCTCTGCAAACACGGCGGTGGGCTGCGAGGCCGAAGCGCCCCATGTGCTTTTGTGGGGCGCCGGCCTGCGGCGGGAGGCGGTGGAGGCGTTTCTTCTGGAACGCCACCCCGGCCTCTGGCGGCCCCTGCTGCGGTTTTTGGGGGCCATCGGCGGGAATCTGCAATAATGAGGAGAAGCCGGAGCAGTGCTCCGGCTTCTCCATGCACTTTTTTAAAGTTACCGGCCCAGCACCTCGTGCCGCACATAGTCAAAGGCGGCGTCCTCGCCCTCGTCCCGCAGTTTGATGAGGATGCTCTCCAGCAGGGCGGAGGTGTTGGGGTGGATCAGCAGCCGTTTGTCCTTGCCCCGCAGGAAGAATTTGTAGGGGTCGCCGGGGTCGAAATCCCTGCCCCGGTAGACCTTGCTGGCGGCCAGACGGTCGCAGAACATCTCTGCCACGTACTTCTTCGGCATCTCCACGCCGATGATGCCCTCGCCGTTGGCCCCGTAGTCCGTCCAGAACTCAAAGTGGTGGCGGTTGCGGCCCTTGTGGTGCATCCAGGAGGCGCTGTAGCCGAATTCCTTCCGCTGGGCGTCGTTGGGGCTGTGGTCCCCCTGAAAGTACTTCACACCCGCCCAGAACTCCACGGGGGAGTACTTGGACAGGTCGTGGGTCAGGCCCTGCCAGTAAAGCCCCAGGCGGAAGCAGTATTTCCGTACCAGCGCCCGGTGGTGGTTGACGGTTTTCAGATGGGCCCAGAAGTGCAATGCCTCTCACCTCGAAATCAAGCTTCTGTCATTCAGTATAGCACGCTCCGGAAAAAAAGACGAGAAAAATTTTGCATGGAATGGCCCTTGCGGCAGAAACTAGCCGGGAGGTGTTGCGGATGGAGGGCGCGATCTTTGGCTGTCCCGCCGGATGGGCGGGCCGGCTCCCGCCGGGAACCCGGCGGCTGACAAGCGCGGAGGAACTGGAGGAACGGGTTTGGACGCTGCTGGCGCTGACGGCTTCCGGCTGCGGGAGGCTGGGGGAGCGGCCCGTCCGGTGCGGGACGCTGCTGGTGCCGGGGGACTGCCCTCCGGCGGAGCTGGCCCGTGTCCGGGCGGAGGCCGTGATCTCCTGCGGCCTGTCGCCCCGGGACAGCCTGACCCTTTCCAGTTTGGAGTCGCCGGTGCTGTGCGTCCAGCGGGCGCTGCCCCGGCCGGACGGCGGGATCGTTGAGCCCCAGGAGTTTCCGCTGCCGGACCTGCCTGAGCCGGCGGAGGAGCTGCTGTTGCTGCTGGGGCTTCGGCTGTTGCAGATGCCACTGACAACGGCTTTGCGCCTGTGGTAAGCTCTTCCAAAAAGGAGGGGTTGGCATGACAGTGTTTGAGTGGGTGTTCGTGATCGGCGCCCTGGCTGTGGCCGGATGGCTGTGGAGCCTTCAGCTCCGGGGGGAAAAGCAGTCCTTCCGCTGTGTCGGCTGCGGCAAGTGCATTGCCGCGGGGGAGTGCGTCTTTATGAAGGAAGAGCGGGAGCGGAGGCTGAGGCTGCAAATGAAGAAAACCGCCGCGAAAAATGCGGAAAAGCCCCAAGAGCCGTCTTGACAAACGGCACAAAAGAGATATAATGTTTTCGTTCAATCAACAAAACGCTGTGAAAAAGTCAGTCTGGCAAACCGGGTCGAAGCGAGAGGGGAGACGGTGCAAGCCCCTTGTCCACGATGCCAGACAGCCGCTTGGGAGCAGTCCGCGGTGAGCGGAACGGTTCATCCCCGTTACCGGATGGCGTGAGATGTCTCTCCGGGGACAGATCAGGGTGGTACCGTGGAATGCTTTCCGCCCCTGACATGGTCAGGGGCGGTTTTTTTCATGAGGGAGGATGGTATATGGTACAGTATATCGTTGACGCCTTTACGGACCGGGTCTTTCAGGGAAATCCCGCGGCGGTCTGTATTTTGGAGCGGTGGCTGCCAGAGGAGCTGATGCAGCGGATCACAACGGAGAACAACCTGTCCGAGACGGCCTTCGCCGTGCCGGAGGGGGAGGGCTGGCGCCTCCGCTGGTTCACGCCCGGGGGCGAGATCGACCTCTGCGGCCACGCCACCCTGGCGACGGCCTATACGCTGTTCCGGTTCTGCTGTCCGGACAGAGAGGCGGTTACGTTCGAGACCCTCAGCGGCAGGCTGACGGTCCGCCGCAGGGAAGACCTGCTGGAGCTGGATTTTCCGGTCTACCGCTTGAAGCGGGCCGAGGTCACGGACGCAATGGCCGCCGCGCTGGGCGTCCGCCCGGCGGAGGCGTGGATGGGCCGGGACCTGCTGTGCGTTCTGGACCGGGAGGAGGACGTGCGGGGCCTGATGCCGGACCTGGAGCAGATTCGCCGGCTGGACGGCCTGCTGTGCCATGTGACGGCCCGGGGCGCGGATTTTGACTGCGTGTCCCGCTCCTTCGCGCCCAAGCTGGCGATCCCGGAGGACCCGGTGTGCGGGTCCGGCCACTGCCACATCATCCCCTACTGGGCGGAGAGGCTGGAGAGGACGGAACTGACCGCCCGGCAGGCGTCGCCCCGGGGCGGCACGCTGTACTGCCGGATGAAGGGCGAC
>JAUNGH010000118.1:3969-7322 GCA_030524605.1 Oscillospiraceae bacterium
CCGGGTATACCTGGCCGGAAAAGCGGCCCTGTTCGCAAAATCTGAGATCTATGTGGATTGAGAAATAAATTTTATTGATATTGGAGGAAGAAACACCATGGCACATCCCTATTACGGGCTGAACGAACTCCGCGAGATGTTCCTCAGCTACTTCGAGAGCAAGGGCCACCTGCGGCTGCCCAGCTTTTCCCTGATCCCACCCGCCAACGACGCGTCGCTGCTGCTGATCAACAGCGGCATGGCCCCCATGAAAACCTGGTTCACCCGGGAGGAGGAGCCGCCCCGCAACCGGGTCTGCACCTGCCAGAAGTGCATCCGCACCGGCGACATCGAGAACATCGGCAAGACCGACCGCCACGGCACCTACTTTGAGATGCTGGGCAACTTCTCCTTCGGCGACTATTTCAAGAAGGAGGCCATTCCCTTCTGCTGGGAGTTCCTGACCAAAGTGGTGGGCCTGGAGGAAGACCGGCTGTACCCCTCCATCTACCTGGACGATGAAGAGGCTTTTGAGATCTGGAACAAGGACATCGGCATCCCCGCCGGGCGCATCTTCCGCTTCGGCAAGGGCGACAACTTCTGGGAGCACGGCGCCGGCCCCTGCGGCCCCTGCTCCGAGGTGTACTATGACCGGGGCGTCGAACACGGCTGCGGCAAGCCCGGCTGCACCGTGGGCTGCGACTGCGACCGCTATATCGAGGTGTGGAACAACGTCTTCTCCCAGTTCGTCAACGACGGCGAGGGCCATTACGAGGAGATGACCCACAAGAACATCGACACCGGCATGGGCCTGGAGCGCCTGGCCTGCGTTTGCCAGAACGTGAACTCCCTGTTCGATGTGGACACGGTGATGAACATCACCAACAAGGTCAGCGAGATCACCCACGCCCACTACGGCGAGAGTCACAAGACCGACGTCAGCCTCCGGGTCATCACCGACCACATCCGCTCCTCCGTCATGATGATCTGCGACGGCGTGCTGCCCAGCAACGAGGGCCGGGGCTATGTCCTGCGCCGCCTGCTGCGCCGGGCCGCCCGCCACGGCAAGCTGCTGGGCGTGGACAAGCCCTTCCTGTTCGACGTGGTGGACACCGTCGTCCATGAGAACGAGTGCGCCTATCCCGACCTGCGGGAGAAGCAGAGCTATATCACCAAGGTCATCCGCACCGAGGAGGAGAACTTCGCCAAGACCATCGACGGCGGTATGAAGATCTATAACGACCTGTTGGCGGCCCACAAGGAAAAGGGCGAGACCGTGTTCTCCGGCGCCGACGCCTTCAAGCTGTACGACACCTACGGCTTCCCCATCGACCTGACCATCGAAATGGTGGAGGAGGAGGGCATGACCGTGGACCGGGACGCCTTCGATAAATTGATGGAGGAGCAGCGCGTCCGCGCCCGCAAGGCCCGGGAGGCCCTGGGCGACCTGGGCTGGGCCGGCATCGAGTTTGGCAGCGACATGCCCGCCACCGAGTTCATCGGCTACGACCACAGCGAGGCGGAGGGCAAAATCCTCGCCATCGTGGCGGAGGAGGAGCTGCGGGACGAGGTGGTCTCCGGCGCCGACGCCGTCCTGGTGCTGGACCAGACGCCCTTCTACGCCGAGATGGGCGGCCAGGTGGCCGACCACGGCGTCATCACCGGCGCGAACGGCGCGAGGTTTGAAGTGACCAACGTCCAGAAGAACAAGGGCGGCAAGTTCATGCACTACGGCAAGGTGACCGCCGGCGAGTTCCAGGTGGGCGATTCCGTCGCCGCCGCCATCGACGCGGAGCGCCGCAAGGCCATCATGCGGGCCCACAGCGCCACTCATCTGCTGGACGCCGCCCTGAAAAAGGTCCTGGGCGACCACGTCCATCAGGCGGGCTCCCTGGTGGAGCCGGACCGCCTGCGCTTCGATTTCACCCACTTTGAGGCCATCACCCCCCAGCAGCTCAGCGAGATCGACCGCATCGTCAACGACGCCATCCTGGAGGGCTATCCCGTGGTGACGGAGGTCCTGCCCATTGAGGAGGCCAAGAAGAAGGGCGCCGTCGCCATGTTCGGCGAGAAGTACGGCGACGTGGTCCGCGTGGTGGAGATGGGCGATTTCTCCATGGAGTTCTGCGGCGGCACCCACCTGGACAACACCGCCAAGGCCGGCTCCTTCCGCATCAAGTCCGAGGCGTCCGTGGCCTCCGGTGTGCGCCGCATCGAGGCCACCGTGGGCCGGCTGACCCTGGAGACCGTCAACCGCAACCAGCAGGTGCTGTTCCACGCCGCCCAGCTGCTGAAGACCAACCCCGGCGAGCTGGAAAACCGCATCGAGCAGCAGATGAACGAGATGAAGGAGCTGCGCCACGCCCTGGACAAGTTCAAGGCGGAGGCTTCCCTGGGCGAGGCCCGGCAGTTCCTGATGTCTGCCAAGGACGTGGGCGGCCTGAAAGTGCTCACCGCCACCAAAAACGGCCTGGACGCCAATGCCCTGCGGCAGATGGGCGACTTCCTGCGGGACAAGGAGCCCGCCACCGTGGCGGTGCTGGCCTCCGTCAACGGGGAGAAGATCACCTTCCTGGCGGTCTGCGGCCCCGAGGCCGTGAAAAAGGGCGTCAAGGCGGGTGACCTGGTGAAGAACGTCTGCGCCATCTGCGGCGGCAAGGGCGGCGGCAAGCCCGACAGCGCCATGGGCGGCGGCAGCGACATGCTGAAGCTGGACGACGCGCTGGCTTCCGTGGACGATTTCGTGGCGGCCAGGCTGGGCTGATATGACGAGAGACGACCTGAAAAGGTTTCAGGCGCTGGATATTGATTTTTCCGCTGTCAGTTTAGAGCGTGAGGGCTGGGATGGTGTTACCTACTTCTGCACCCCTGTGGGGGCGGAGATCATCGGCGGCACCGGGGTGGATGGCGTCCACTTTGCCGTCCTGACCGGGGATGAGGCGGTCTACTGTGTGGATCCCATGGTCATGGAGGAGGGGCGGTACGTTCTGCCCGTGGCGGCAGATTTCCGGGAGTTTCTCTCTTTTGTCCTGTACTGCCGGGACGCCAACCCGCTGTCCCAGCTCTCCCGGCTGACGGAGGAGCGCTTCCGCGAGCTTCTGGCGGAGGATGCGGCGGCCCGCCGGGACGGCTGCGGGGAGTTTTTCGCCAGAAAGGCAGAAGCGCTGGATGCCGTCGCCGAAGCCTTTTTGCTGGAGCCGCAGGACCCCTATGAAAAAGTGAAGGCCCTGCAGGCGGCCTTCGACCCGTCCTGCCTGACCTTCTCCGACGAGTATTACGACGTGCTGGGGCTGGAAAATCCCCGCTGTCCCCAAGAGGAGCATGACCTATGATTCCCAAAGACCCCGTGATTCTTTTGAGTTTTGTCAACACGA
>JAUNGH010000119.1 GCA_030524605.1 Oscillospiraceae bacterium
GCCTGGAGGAATCCGGAGCGGTGTTCGGCGCGGGCTTTTGGCAGCGGATGCGGAAGATCTTCCTGCCCCTGCTCAGCGGAAACTACGCCATCGGCGCACTGCTGGTGTTCGTCAAGACCATCTCCGAATACGGCACTCCCTCCACATTGGGGCGGCGCATCGGCTTTGAGGTGTTCACCACAGAAATTCACCGCTATGCCACCGTGGCCCCCATCGCCTTTGGCAAGTCGGCGGCGCTGTCCTCCGTGCTGGTGGGGATCTGCCTGTGCATGTGGATGCTGCAGAACTACATCACCACCCGGAAAAGTTATCATCTGGTCAGCGGCAAAGGCAGCCGCTTCGTGGAGGTCAGGCTGTCCAAGCCGGTAAAGGCCGTCTGCTGGACCTATATTGGCACGGTACTGCTGCTGTCCATCGGCGTGCCCTATTTCTCCGTCATCTCCACCTCCCTCATCAAGCTCCGGGGCTATGGCTTCACAAAAGGGAACTTCACCTTCCAGCACTATGCGGAACTGTTCACAGAAAACACCAAGGGCGTCAGTGCCCTGAGCAACAGCCTGATCCTGGCGGTATCCTCCGCCACCATCTGCGCGGTGCTGGGGACACTGGTGGTGCTGGCGGTACGGAATTCCCATTCCAGACTGCGGAAGGTGGTGGAGGCCATAGGCCTGTTGCCGGAGATGCTGCCGGGCATCGTGCTGGTCATCGGTATCATGCTGTTCTGGAACCAGATCTACCGTATTCTGCCTCTTTATAATACGCTGGGGATCATGGTGCTGGCCTATGTGGCGCTGTTCCTGCCTTATACAGTGCAGTATGTCACCTCCGCATTCACCCAGATCAGCGACAGTCTGATGGCGGCGGGGCAGGTATTCGGCGGCAGCCCTTTTTATATTTTCCGCCGGATCACCCTGCCGCTCATCATGAAAGGCGTGGCCACCGGCTGGATGATGACCTTTATCATCGCCTTCCGGGAGCTGGTCACCGCCAGCCTCATTGCCCCGCCTAATACACTGGTGGTATCCACCTACATCGTCCGGGAGTTTGAACAGGGCAGCGTGTCGGTGGGCATGGCCATGGCGGTGCTTTGCGTCCTGTTCACTACCACGGCGCTGTTGATCTTAAACCGGGTAATCGCACGTCAGAAGGGAGTATAAATATGCGCTTATATATCGCGGGCGGCTGTGGAGAGCATGGCCGCAACTGTTTCCTTGTGGAAGGGAAATGCGTAAATTTCCTGGTGGACTGCGGCGTCATGGCGGGAGAAGAAGGCGGGGGCTATCCCCGGCTGTCTGCCGAGCAGGCCCAGAGACTTCGGTGCGTATTTCTGACCCATTCCCACGCCGACCACACCGGCGCTCTGCCCTGGCTGCGGAGCATGGGCTATACCGGCCCGGTCATCGCCTCCCGGCACACGCTGGAACAGCTTCCTTTTCATCTGGAGGCCGAGCTGCCCCTGGAGGAGCTGTGTCCCGGCGGGGAGGGCTCCTATGACGGCGTCCATATCCAGTGGGGCCGCAGCGGGCACTGCGTTGGGAGCGTCTGGTACCGATTCTCCATGGAGCGGAAAAGTATTTTGTTCTCCGGGGACTATACAGAGAATACCCAGGTGTACGTTACCGAACCCATCCGTGGTCAAACGGCGGACGTTGCCGTACTGGACTGTGCCTACGGCTCCGACAGGGTCAGCTACGCTGATGCCTGCGGGTATTTGACGGAGAAAGTCAGAAGGCTTCTGGCGCAATATGGGCTGCTGGTCTTTCCCGTTCCCAAGTATGGCCGGGGGCTGGAGCTTCTCCAGCTGTTCCGGCAGAGCGGTTTGGAGGGGCCAATCTTTGGAGACAGTCATTTTCTGCGCGAGATTGAAAAAACAGAGGAATACCACGGCTGGATGAAGCCTGCCGCGGGGACCCTCCAAAATGCCGCCGCGCCATACAGCGAAACTGAAAAACAGGGCATCCTGTTTATCAGTGATCCACAGCTGCGGAGCCCTGCTGCCAGGGATGCTGTCCGCACGGTCCTGGCCCTTGGCGGCCACGCTGTCATGACTGGAACCGTGGAACACGGCAGCTTCAGCGCGCAGCTGGTGAAGGACGGTCAGATGGAGTTGCTGCGCTATCCGGTCCATCTGAACTTGAGGCAGATGGAAGCTCTGGCAGGAAAAAATCCTTTTGCAAGGGTCATTCCCTATCACTCCGCGGAGATCACCGCAGAACCCATCTGTTCATTTTAGGAGGCAATATGGAACACGCATTGGACTTCAAAAAAGCACGGCTTCATCTGTGACATGGATGGCGTGATCTATCAAGGCAACCAGATCCTTCCCGGCGTCGCTGAGTTTATCCGGCGGCTCCATGGTGAAAACAAGGAATACCTGTTTTTGACCAACAACGGCGGGTATACGCCCAGGGAGCTGCAAAGGAAATCGTATGTCTCGTCATTTAGGGATTGGCTATAATGTTTACCGCCCGGATGCTCTGGCCCTGCTCTTGTTCATCAGGTTTCAGGTCAAATCTATTATCACGAATTTTCCGCTCCTTTTTCTTGATCATTGGTTTTTCGCGATAACGGATGCAAGCATCGCATTTTGCGCTTGCAGAGGAGATTCCCTGCCCCAATGCCGCCGGCAAACGGAAACCTTTCGGCTGCATTGCTGAAAGGTTGGAGCGAACTTTCTGACAACGTTGTCAGGAGGCATCTGACCACTATCGGGTTTGACAATATTGTCAAAAGCATTTCTGGGATGAAAAGATCGGGTTTGATGAATTCATCAAACCCGATCTTTTCTTTCCATAAGGGGTCACATGATGCACCTTGCGCCATGAAAATGTGCCACGAAAAATGATCCCAGGTGCATCATGTACCCCCCCTACAACGACAAAACATTTTAATCCGGGCAAAGACTGTCCGGGTTTTCTGTTATCCTCCATTATAGAACAAGGAGGGATGCCGTGAACAGGCAAACACACCGCACCTGTGTCCACATGAGCGAAAAGGAATACCAGCGGCTGAAACGCCGGAGCGGCGCCGCCGGGCTGTCCGCCAACGCCTGGATGATAAAGGAACTGGGGCGAAACCGCCCCAGTCTCTCCCATTCTCTGCCGGGTGGAGCAGACCAGGAAGGTCATCCGCTTCATGGACGCGGCGGGCCGGGACATCAACGCCGTGGCGCGGAACTTCAACAGCGGCGATGGCTCAGCGGAGGAACTGCGGTTCGCTGCGGAACGTCCGGCCCAGGTGGTGGAGCGGTTCCGCGCCCTGCGGAGGAAGGGCTATCCCTGTGCGGTATAAGGTCAGGCCCCGCGGACCTATGCGGGACAACAGCAGAAATTTCTCCATCCGCATGACGGAGGAGCAATACCGGCCTTCAGGCGGCTGTACGAGGACTGTGTGCCGGGCCGCATCTCGGCGGAGCAGTTCCGGACCCTCTCCGTCAACTACACAGAAGAGATGGCCCGGATCAAGGAAAAGCTCCCAACACAGGAGACAGCCATCCAGACCCCGCGGGAAAAGGTGTGCGGCACAGGCCACTTCATGGCCCTGGCAAAGCGGTATACCGACATCCAGGAGCCGCCCCCGGAACTGCTGCGGCTGTTCATCCGGAGGATCGTGGTCCATGAGAAAGATGTGAAATGGAGCAAGCACGCCCGGCAGACGGTGGATATCCACTATAACGACATTTGGTATGTGAGTGCGACACCGGATGAGGCACGGAGTATAGCGGAACCGACATAGGCAGAAAAGCCCCCGGCAGATACTGCCGAAGCAGTATCTGCCGGGGTTTCGAACACCTTAGAAGTTACCCCTATTAAAGGGCAGCAAATCCGAAGCGCTGCTTTTTGTTCAAATGAATCCGGATCAAGCCTTCTTGGCGATCTCGGTCAGCTGGGTGAAGGCGGCGGCGTCGTTGACAGCCAACTCGGCCAGCATCTTGCGGTTGATCTCGATGCCGGCGACCTTCAGGCCGTGCATGAAGGTGGAGTAGTTCATGCCGTTCAGCTTGCAGGCGGCGGAGATGCGGGTGATCCACAGGGAGCGGAAGTCGCGCTTCTTCAGCCGGCGGCCGGTGTAAGCGTAGGTCAGGGACTTCATCACCGCCTGGTTGGCAACGCGGAAATGCTTGGACTTGGAACCCCAGTAGCCCTTGGCCATCTTCAGGGTCTTATTTCTTCTCTTGCGCGTCATCATCGCGCCTTTGACTCTAGCCATTTGTTTAAACCTCCTATTTCAAACGTCTCGTAGCTTACTTGTAGGGGATCATCTTGCGGACGGCGTCCATGTTGGTCACGTCCGCGTAGCCGCCGGAGCGCAGATGACGAGTACGCTTGGTCGTCTTCTTGGTCAGGATGTGGCTCTTGTAAGCCTTGGCGCGCTTGACCTTGCCGGTCTTGGTCAGGTTGAATCTCTTCTTGGCACCGCTATGGGTTTTCAGCTTAGGCATAGTAGTAGCTCCTTCCGTGTATTTGAAAATCTTGATAACTTACTTTCCAGCCTTGGGAGACAGGAAGATGGACATCATCCGGCCCTCCAGTTTGGCGGGTTTGTCCAGGTTTGCGATCTCGGCGCACTGCTCGGCAAAGCGGTCCAGCAGCTCCCTGCCGATGTCGGTATGGGCCATCTCGCGGCCGCGGAAGCGGACGGAGACCTTGACGCGGTTGCCGTCGGCAATGAACTTCTGGGCGTTCTTCAGCTTCGTGTTGAAATCTCCAACGTCGATGCCCGGAGACATGCGGATCTCCTTGATCTCGACCACGTGCTGGTTCTTTCTGGCTTCCTTCTCCCGCTTGCTCTGCTCAAAGCGGAACTTGCCGTAGTTCATCAGCTTGCAGACCGGGGGAACGGCCTGCGGCGAGATCTTGACCAGGTCCAGGCCCTGCTCGTCGGCGATCCTCAAAGCCTCCGCGGGGGCCATGATGCCGAGCTGCTCACCCGCGGGGCCGATCAGACGGATCTCCCTGTCGCGGATGTCCTCATTCAGTTCATGCACTAACTTAGCTATGGTCGAAGCACCTCCATCCAAAAATCACAAAACGCGGACACCCAAACGGCATCCGCGCAACAACAAACCGCCGGGAACGGCAGTCTGGTAACAACGCTGTTGACCTCTTTGCCCATTGGCTGGAGGTGAGGCGGACGCAATCAGCCTTCTTTGTTTTGCCTGATCAGTATACCAGCCGCTTTGCCGTTTGTCAACACCATTTTTTCTTCTTTTCCGGCGGATGTCAAAATGAATTTGGACAGTCGGATTATACTGGTCCGGCTGCTTCTTTTTTATAGGGAGGGCGTCCCCTCGCCCTCCCGCAACCAAAACAAAGGAGGAATACATAATGCAAGCATATCTGTATGGTTCCCGCCGTGTGGACATGACGGATGACCAGGGCAGGAAGGTGCAGGGCTTCTCCTGCTTTATCGGCTATCCTGCTGCCGGTGTGGAAGGTGATGAGGTCTCCAAGGTGTTTGTCTCGGACGCTATGGCCCAGCAATGCTCCTGGCATCCCATGGTTGGCTCCCTGGTCAACGTGGACTTCACGCCCAAGGGCCGTCTTTCTTTCATCTCCACCGTGAAGGAGAAGTAACCAAGCGTAAATAACCTCCCTTGCTGGTGAACGTCGGGATGATATGCAGCAGTCAAGGCCAAGCCCCCGGAAAAAAAGCGGAGCGAAGCTCCGCAGGGGGTCACTCGACACCATATCGAATTCCGGGAAGTGGTTGAGCCATGGCGCTTTCACCAGCGTACACAATTCACCAGTACAGGGAGGATATTTATAAGGTCGTAGCCTTCAAAGGCAACCGCGATCCAGACAAGGTCTACATTCGTGACCGGGAGGACAATCAGCGCAATGAGACCAAGCTGGACAGCAATTTCAGCCGCGCCCGCTCTATGGTCCTGCAATACGCCCTGTGCAACCCTTGGGAATATTTCTTCACTGGTACCTTGGACCAAACCAAATGGCGGCGTGACGACCTGGATACCTTCATGCGGGATTTCTCACAGAAGATTCGGGACTGGCGCAAAGAGTATGGCTTCAAGCTGGATGTACTCCTGGTCCCGGAAAAGCACAAGGACGGCATGTGGCACGTCCACGGCCTTATCAATAATCTGCCCTACTACTATACCAGCGGTTTCTATTGGCTCCCGCTCCCTTCCCTGCACATGACGCCCTATCCGTTTAAGCTGTGCAATGGGGAGTTCCGCTCATGGCCTGACTTCCAGGACCGCTATGGATACTGCTCTCTTGCGCGTATCCGTGATCCCATAGCAACAGCGTACTACGTGACAAAGTACATAGGCAAGGATATTGCTCAGCGGGAAAGAGACCTGGGCAAGCACCTGTATTTCCATTCCAGGCCCCTCAAAAAAGCGGAGAAAGCCTCTGACGTGTACCTGTATAACCCCGGCCTGGACGATCTCTGTACACACGAGTACGACTTTTGTAAAACAGGCATGGTCCAGGATGCCCCCTGGTACTTCCCCTATGTCTGGGACGGCGCGGAGGCCCCGGAAGAGGCCCCCCTGGACCCTAAACCAATTCAGGACCCGCTAAAGGACTTCGATCCCTGGACGATTGACCCATTCTATGAACAACTGAAAATGGAGACGTTTCAGTAAAAAAGAAACAAGCCTGCTGGAACAGGCTTGCTCCTTTTCGAGGTTAATGGACGCGCTTGATTAACTGAATTAATCAAGTTCCCACCCAAATTTACGATGATGAGTGTAGCTATTTGTAACACAACTCCCGGCGGCAGCTCCGCTGGCTGCCACGTCAGATTGTGTTACAACATGGCAGGTTGGTGTAATGGTAACACGCCAGACCCTATCTCTGGTATTCTGGTTCGAGTCCAGGCCCTGCCACCAATTGTTAGAAGGATTGAATAATGTCTTATGATTTATCTGAAAAAGCTTTTGCATACATTCTGCCTCGCTGTTTTTATCGGCGGCAGTTCCGCCGCTGCCCTGCTTGGTGTTTTCTATCTGCTCCGGCAGATGATTCAGACTAATCTGCTGGCCCTTGAATTGCTGGTAGCTGTGCTGCTGCTCTGTCTTGCCCTGGCCTATGTGGTCGGAGCAGTTCTGCTGGTTTTTGCATTAAGAAATAAAAAAACCATGTTCCGGTAGCCGAAGGAAGTCCCGGTCTTCGGGCGAACGGATGTGCAGAATACACGCCGGAGCGCAGCGGAGAAGTGTATTCAAACGCAGTGAGCGGATCTTCCGGTAGAGTACTCCCGTCCCGCCCGCAGGCGATAAGTGCTGTGGCCTTCAC
>JAUNGH010000120.1 GCA_030524605.1 Oscillospiraceae bacterium
GAAGCCATCCAGGTCTTCCCCCAGTCGCACATGGCCTCCAGCACCGGGATCACGCTGTGCCCAAACTCCGTCAGGGCTTAGAGCGTCTTGGGCGGCTTTTCCGGGACCACCTCCCGGCTGAGCATCCCGCACGTCTCCAACGCGCGGAGCTGCTGCGCCAGCATTTTCGGCGTGGCGCCGGGAATCCGGCGCTGCAGCTCCATATAGTGCAGCGGCCCGCCGATCAGGTGCCACAGGATCAAAGGTTTGTATTTTCCGCCGATCAGCGACAGCGTCGCCTCCACCGGACAATGGAACTGTCGTTTGTTCTTCTGCATGATGTCTCCTATCCTTTTGGGAAGTATCTGACAAAAAAGTGCGCTCTTGCGCCGTTTTCCGCCTGTGATAAACGAAATCCAGACGTTGGCCAACGCCAATCTTATCACAGAGAGGAATCTGATTCAATGGATTTTCTGAATCTTGCCAAACGGCGCTATTCCGTCCGCAGCTACCTGCCCCAGGCCGTGGAGCCGGAAAAGCTGGTCCGTATTCTGGAGGCCGCCCATGCGGCTCCCACCGCCGCCAACCGCCAGCCGGTGCGGCTGCTGGTCCTCCAGAGCCGGGAGAGCCTGGAAAAGCTGGAGAAGGCGGCGGACATCTACCATGCTCCCCTCGCCATCCTGGTTTGCGCCGACCGCAGCAGGGCCTGGGTCCGCCCCTTTGACCGCAAACAAAGCGGCGATATTGACGCCGCCATCCTGACGGACCACATGATGCTCCAGGCCACGGAGCTGGGACTGGGGTCCGTGTGGGTCTGCTATTTCAAGCCGGATATCATCCGGAGGGAATTTGCCCTGCCGGAGGAACTGGAGCCCGTCAACATTCTGGCCCTGGGCTACGCCGGCGGCTCCGCGCCGTCTCCGGACCGCCACGCCCTGGAGCGTGTCCCCATGAACCAGTTGGTTTCCTGGGAGCGTCTGTAAAGTTTTCCACCGCGGACAATTGCTTTCGGGAAATCCGCTTGCCAATTTCCATGGAGCCTGTTATAATTCCATTCTGTACGAAAAATACCGATAAATGGGGTCTTGATGATGGAAATTGAAAGCATGTATGAGCAGCTTGGCGTCAGCCGGGCTGTGTATGGATTCGGTGAGGCGGTGCTGCGGGACCTGCGGCCCCGGTTTGACGCCATCGACCGGACGGCGGAGTATAACCAGGGCAAGGTCCTTGCCGCCATGCAGAAAAACCGGGTCAACGCCACCCACTTCGCCGCCACCACCGGCTACGGCTACAACGACGACGGCCGGGACAACCTGGAGTGGGTCTACGCCGACGTGTTCCACACCGAGGCCGCCCTGGTCCGCCCCCAGATCACCTGCGGCACCCACGCGCTGACGGTGGCCCTCTCCGCCAACCTGCTGCCGGGGGACGAGCTGCTCTCCCCCGTGGGCGCGCCCTATGACACCCTGGAGGAGGTCATCGGCATCCGGGAGAGCAAATGCTCCCTGAGGGAGTACGGCGTCACCTACCGGCAGGCCGACCTGAAGCCCGACGGCTCCTTTGACTACGACGCCATCCGCGCCGCCATCAACAGCCGCACCAAACTCATCACCATCCAGCGCTCCAAGGGCTATGCCACCCGCCCCTCCTTTTCCGTTGCGCAGATCGGAGAGCTGATCGCCTTCTGCAAGTCCGTGAAGCCCGGCGTGAAGGTCATGGTGGACAACTGCTACGGCGAGTTCGTGGAGCCCATGGAGCCCTCCGACCTGGGGGCCGACATGGTGGTGGGCAGCCTCATCAAAAACCCCGGCGGGGGCCTGGCCCCCATCGGCGGCTACATCTGCGGCACGAAGGAGTGCGTGGAGCGCTGCGCCTACCGGCTGTCCGCCCCCGGCCTGGGCCAGGAGGTGGGCGCCAACCTGGGCCTGATGCCCGCCTTCTATCAGGGCCTGTTCCTGTCCCCCACGGTGGTGGCGGGGGCCCTGAAGGGCGCCATCTTTGCCGCCAATGTCTATGAAAAGCTGGGCTTCGCCTGCGTCCCCAACGCAACGGAAGACCGCCATGACATCATCCAGGCGGTGACGCTGGGAAGCCCGGAGGCCATGGTGGCCTTCTGCAAGGGCATCCAGGCCGCCGCCCCGGTGGACAGCTACGTCACACCGGAGCCCTGGGCCATGCCCGGTTACGACGCCGACGTCATTATGGCGGCGGGCGCCTTCGTCCAGGGCAGCAGCATCGAACTGTCCGCCGACGGGCCCATCCGCCCGCCCTACGCCGTCTATTTCCAGGGTGGCCTGACCTGGTATCACGCCAAGCTGGGCATTTTAATGAGCCTTCAAAAGCTGGTGGAGGCGGGCCTTGTGAAGCTGCCGGAATGAGAACAAAAACACCCCCGTGCCGGCGGCACGGGGGTGTTTGATGCGCAATACCGTTTCAGCTGTTCCCCTGGATGCGCCGGTCCAGACGCGCCAGGAAGAACGCCAGCAGAAAGCCGCCGACACAGAAAAGCGCAGAGCAGGCGGCCTCGCCCACGCCGGAGTACGCGGTGGGGATGATGACCAGCGTGGACGCCAGCACGATGCCGAAGATGCCGTGGAACGCCACGGAGTAGAAGCGCCGGAAGAACCACGTCACCAGCCGCGCCAGCAGAAAGATGGTCAGCAGCATCCCCGGCAGGGACGCGGACAGCACCAGCAGATCCAGGTTTGCCAATCCCTCCAGCATGGGCTGGTACAGGTCCAGCGCCATCATGACGGAGGAGGAGGTCATGCCGGGGATGACGATGCCCATCCCCCACAGCACGCCGCAAAAGTTATACCACCAGAAGTTCGGCTCCACGGAGACACAGACGATGCGGCTGACGTAGAACAGCCCCGCGAACACCGAGAAGGCGCACACCAGCAGGCTCACCCAGGACCACACCGAGCGCCCCTCCTTGCCCGCCTCCCGGTACAGGGACGGAACGGTGCCCACAATCAGGCCGATGAACAGCCAGGTGGTGACGGTGTTGGACACATTGATGGCCGCCGCAATGCCCTTGGCAAAGCCCATGAAGCCCGCGCACCAGCCCAGCGCGACGGGCAGGATCCACTTCCAGTACTTGGGTAGCGCCTTTTTGGGATGTGTCAGGATCTCCATAAACGGCCGGTAGATGTCGAACACCACCGCCAGCACGCCGCCGGAGACGCCGGGCAGAATGGCGCCCGCGCCGATCAGCGCACCGCACAGCAGATCCCGAAGCCAGCGTATCATTCCATTTTGATCCCGGGGCCCTGACATTGGCAGCTCTCCTCTCTTTTTGTCTTCAGATATGATAGCAGTTTTGCCCGCCGCTTTCAATCCGATACCGGCTCTTGGGACTGAAAAATTTTCCGTCCAACACTGCGTTTTGTATATCCTGCACAAATTCGCCCGGTCGCATTTTTCCCTTTTCTGGCCCATTCGCATGTTGACACCAAAACCGATAACGTGTAAACTACAATGCAGATAACCAAACAATCCCATACGGCAAAGACGATGAAGAGAAGAGTAAGCAGGCAGATACGTCACAGAGAACCCCGGTTGGTGCAAAGGGGTACGGAAGGGCTTGCCGAACATGGTCTTGGAGTTGCGTGGCCGACCGCGTATGCATAGGTCACGACGTGTGCGCACGTCACAGCGCAGGAGTGTGATGGCACTCTCAAAGGCCGCTTCCGCGAGGGAGTGTGCGAAGCAAGGTGGTACCACGGCGTAGGTTTACGTTCGTCCTTGAGGCTGATGCTTCAAGGGCTTTTTTGTTGCAGCAAAAAGAGATAAAGGAGTTTCGATACTGTGAGTGAATCCATCATTCAGATCCAGCATCTGACCAAGACCTTCGGCAGCGGCGAGACCGCCGTCCACGCGCTGGAGGACATCAACCTGGACATCCAACAGGGCGAGATCTTCGGCATCATCGGCCTCTCCGGCGCGGGCAAGTCCACCCTGGTCCGCTGCATGAACCTGCTGGAGCGGCCCACGGAGGGCACGGTAATCGTGGACGGCAGGGAGATGACGGCCCTCTCCCAAAAGGAGCTGCGGCTGGCCCGCCGGAAGGTCACCATGATCTTCCAGAGCTTCAACCTGCTGATGCAGCGCACCTGCCTGAAAAACGTGTGCTTTCCCATGGAGATCAGCGGCGTCCCCGCCGCCCAGGCGAAAAAGCGGGCGCTGGAGCTGCTGGAGATCGTGGGTCTCCAGGACAAGGCAAACGCCTATCCCTCCCAGCTCTCCGGCGGACAGAAGCAGCGGGTGGCCATCGCCCGTGCGCTGGCCACGGATCCCAAGGTGCTCCTCTGTGACGAGGCCACCTCCGCCCTGGACCCCACCACCACCGCCTCCATCCTGGGGCTTTTGAAGGATCTGAACGCCAAGCTGGGCGTGACGGTGGTGGTCATCACCCACCAGATGAGCGTGATCGAGGAGATCTGCTCCCGGGTCGCCATCCTGGACGGCGGCGTGGTGGCGGAACAGGGCAAGGTGGAGGACATTTTCTCCAACCCCTCCACCGACGCGGCCCGCCGCCTGGTATACCCCGGCGGCGCCAGCGTGGCCCAGTACCCCGCGGGCACCCATGCCGTCCGCGTGGCCTTCAACGGCGGCACGGCCTACCAGCCCCTCATCGCCTCTCTCGCCATTGACTGCGGCGTGAAGGTCAACATCCTGGGCGCCGACACCCGCAACATCGACGGCAAGGCCTTCGGCACCATGCTGCTTGGCCTGCCCGACGATCCCAACGAGGCCGCCAAGGCCCTGGCTTACATCCGGGCGCAGCCCAACGTTTCCGCAGAGGAGGTGGAATACCATGGCTGATATCTTTACCGCTGATTTCTGGGCCAAATACGGCCCCCTGCTGCTGGACGGCACCTGGGACTCCCTGGTGATGGTGGTCATCTCCACGGTGTTCGCCTACATTCTGGGCCTGCCCCTGGGCGTGCTGCTGATCCTCACCGGCGACCACGGCATCCGGCCCCACAAGGCTTTGAACCGGGTGCTGGCCTGGGTCATCAACGTGGGCCGTTCCCTTCCCTTCATCATCCTGATGGTGGCCATCATGGATTTCACCAAGCTCATCGTGGGCACCAAGATCGGCGTCAAGGGCGCCATCGTCCCCCTGGTGATCTCTGCCGCCCCCTTCATCGCCCGCATGGTGGAGACCTCTCTCAGCGAGGTGGACGCCGGTGTGGTGGAGGCGGCCCAGTCCATGGGCGCGTCCACCTTCCAGATCGTCTGGAAGGTCTATCTGCCGGAGGCGAAGCCCTCCCTGATCCTGGGCGGCTCCATTTCAGTCATCACCATCCTGGCCTACACCGCCATCGCCGGCGCCGTGGGCGCAGGCGGCCTGGGCGATCTGGCCATCCGGTACGGCTATCAGCGCCGCGTGCCCTCCATGATGCTGGTGACCGTCATCTTCCTGATCGTCCTGGTGCAGATCATTCAATCCGTTTTCAGCCGTGTGTCGAACCGTATCGACAAACGCTTGAAATAAATCCATCAAACATACCATTGGAGGAAAAGAATCATGAACAAGAAACTGCTGTCTCTGGCACTGGCCCTGGCGCTGTGCCTGTCCCTGGCCGCCTGCGGCGGCCAGAAGGAGGAACCCGCTCCCGAGACCGATGAGCCCAAGGCGGAAGAACCCGCCGAGCCCGTCGTCCTGAACGTGGCCGCCTCTCCCACCCCCCACGCCGAGATCCTGGAGCAGTGTGTGGGCATCCTGGCCGAGCAGGGCATCGACCTGCAGATCCACGAGTACAATGACTATGTGATCCCCAACACCGCCGTGGAGGACGGCGACGAGGACGCCAACTACTTCCAGCATGTCCCCTATCTGGACAACTTCAACGCTGAGAACGGCACCCACTTGGTGAGCGTCGCCGGCGTGCATGTGGAGCCCATGGGCGTCTATGCCGGCAAGACCGCCTCTCTGGAGGAGCTGCCCGACGGCGCTTCCGTGGCCATTCCCAACGACGCCACCAACGAGGGCCGCGCCCTGCTGCTGCTGGAGAGCCAGGGCCTGATCACCCTCAGCGAAGACGCCGGCCTGGAGGCCACGCCCAACGACCTTGTGGAGAACCCCAAGAACCTGCAGTTCACCGAGCTGGAGGCCGCCATGCTCCCCAACGTCCTGACTGAGGTGGATATCGCCGTCATCAACTCCAACTACGCTCTGGATGCCGGCTTCAACCCCGTGGAGGATTCCCTGGCCATCGAGTCCGCCGACTCCCCCTATGTGAACATCCTGGCTGTCAAGGAGGGCAATGAGAACAACGAGGCCGTGCAGGCTCTGGTCGCCGCCCTCCAGTCCGACGCCATCCGCACCTTCATTGAGGAGACCTACGACGGCGCGGTGGTCCCTGCGTTCTGACCCATCCCTGCCCATATCCAAAAAGAGCGGAGAGCTGTCAAGCTCCCCGCTCTTTTATTCCGCTTTTCCCCATACTGCGGCGTCTCTCGTAAAATTTTTCACCCGATCAGTGGCATTTCCGTAAAGACCGTGTTAAAATAAAACCGCTGCCCGCCCGGGGCGGGCAAATCCAAGTCCAACGGAGGGCTTGTTTACATGGTGCGGGATCTGAGAAAAAGCTATGAGATCGACATGTGCAGCGGGGCCATCCTGCCGAAGCTGCTGCAATTCGCCCTGCCGCTGATGTGCTCCAGCATTCTGCAGCTGCTGTTCAACGCGGCGGACATCATCGTGGTGGGCCGCTGGGCCGGAGACAACTCCCTGGCGGCGGTGGGGTCCAACGCCGCCATCATCAACCTGCTGGTCAATCTGTTCGTCGGCTTGTCCGTAGGCGCCAACATCCTGGCGGCCCGCCTTTACGGCGCGGGCGAAAAGGAGGGCCTGCGCCAGACGGTCCACACCTCCATCCTGCTGAGCCTTGTCAGCGGCGTGCTTTTGGCCGCCGTGGGCGCCTGCGGGGCCAGGACCGTTTTGATCTGGATGCAGTCCCCGCCTGAGGTGCGGGAGCTGGCCACGGTCTATCTCCGCATCTACTTTCTGGGCATGCCCGCCACTATGCTCTATAACTTCGGCGCCGCCCTGCTGCGGGCGGTGGGCGACACCCGGCGGCCGCTGTACTACCTGTTCACCGCCGGCGTCGTCAATGTGGTTTTGAACCTGTTCTTCGTCATCGTCTGCCGCCTGGATGTAGCCGGCGTCGCCATCGCCACCG